>JBDZVW010000378.1:0-2933 GCA_040255885.1 Betaproteobacteria bacterium | reverse complement strand
TCGCCGCGCTTCAGCTCGATCACCGCGCGCATGCCGGTCTTGTCCGACTCGTCGCGGATTTCGGCAATGCCGTCGAGCTTCTTGTCGCGCACCAGGTCGCCGATTTTCATCAGCAGATTGGCCTTGTTGACCTGGTACGGCAGCTCGTCGATGACGATCGCGCTGCGTCCGCCCTTGTCGCCGTCCTCGAAATGGGTACGCGCGCGCATCACCACGCGGCCGCGACCGGTGCGGTAGCCGTCCTTGACACCCGAGGTACCGTAGATGATGCCGCGCGTCGGGAAGTCGGGCGCCGGTATGATTTCGATCAGCTCGTCGATGCTCATGTCGGGATTCTTGAGCAGTGCCTGGCAGGCATCGACCACTTCGCCGAGATTGTGCGGCGGAATATTGGTCGCCATCCCCACCGCGATCCCCGACGAGCCGTTGACCAGCAGATTCGGCACGCGCGTCGGCAGTGCGATCGGCTCGAATTCCTTGCCGTCGTAGTTGGGCGCGAAATCGACCGTTTCCTTGTCGATGTCGGCCAGCATTTCGGACGTGATCCGCGCCAGCCGGCATTCGGTATAACGGTAGGCAGCCGGCGAATCGCCGTCCACCGAACCGAAATTGCCCTGCCCGTCGATCAGCGGGTAGCGCATCGAGAAGTCCTGCGCCATCCGCACCAGCGCTTCGTAGGTGGCGGTATCGCCGTGCGGATGGTATTTCCCGAGTACGTCGCCAACCACCCGCGCGCACTTGACGTAGGGCCGGTTCCAGACGGTGTTCGACTCGTGCATCGCGAACAGGATGCGGCGGTGCACCGGCTTGAGCCCGTCGCGCACGTCCGGCAGCGCCCGGCCGACGATTACGCTCATCGCATAATCGAGATAGGATTTGCGCATCTCCTCTTCGAGGCTGACGGGCAGGGTTTCTTTGGCGAACTGGTCCATTAAAAAAGGCTGAAAAAAGCTCGAATTGGAGATTTTTGATGTATTTTTCGCAAAGAAGCCAATTTTATCATGCGCCCGAAGGCCGAACCACTTGCAAAGCGCTTTTTTTGCGAGAACAATTAATGGTGAGTAGGCGTAACATGCTGTTACTTTTGAAGTGTGTTGACTTTATGCTACAATTTGCTCGAACATCATATCGGAGGCCGGATACTCCAATGGAATATGGCGCGGGGCTCCCGCGTCGCTAAAGGGCAAGCATCAAAGTTTAGGGCTAGCGAGAACGTGGACCAATATCAAAGATCAAGGAGATAAAAAGATGACATCACCCGCAAAAATAACGCTTGCAAGCCTGGCGACGGCCGCCTTGCTGTTGCCGCTCTCGGCTATGAGCGCGCCATACAACGATGACGGTTACCTGACCGACATGAATCACGAGATCGTAACCAGCGCCCCCACCGGGCTGTGCTATCGCACCAGCGAATGGTCGCCCGCCAAGGCTGCTGAAGAATGTGATCCGGAATATTTCAAGAAGGCTGCGGCCCCCGCGCCGGCGCCTGCTCCGGAAAAGATGGCGCCGCAGAAGATCAACTTCTCGGCTGATGCGCTGTTCGACTTCGACAAGGCCGTTCTCAAGCCGCAGGGCAAGGCGATGCTGGACGACCTCGCGCGCACGCTCAACGGCGTGAACTACGACGTCATCATGGCGACCGGCTACACCGATCGCATCGGCACCAATGCCTACAACATGAAGCTGTCGCAACGCCGTGCGAACGCCGTCAAACAGTACCTGACCAGCAAGGGTATTGCGCCCAACAAGGTTTATGCAGAAGGCAAGGGTGAGAGCAACCCGGTCACCAAGCCCGGCGAGTGCAAGAAGGGCATGGGCTGGAAGGCGCTGGTGAAGTGCCTGGCACCCGACCGCCGTGTGGAAGTCCAGGTCACCGGCAACAAGCAGCAGTAAGCGTCTACGACGCACGCAAGTCACGAAACGCCCTGCTTCGGCAGGGCGTTTCCACGTACATCCGACTGAATTCCGATGGCGGCTGAAACTACCGAAAACGTCGATACGCTGATCTCGGCGCGCTGGATCCTGCCGGTGGAACCGGCCGGCACAACGCTGGAAAACCACGCGATCGCCGTCGCCGGCGGCCGCATCCGGGCGATTTTGCCGCTGCCTGACGCCGAGCGCCGCTACGCGCCGGCACGGCGCGTAGCGCTCGACAACCACGTCGTGATCCCGGGGCTGATCAATCTGCACACGCATGCCGCGATGGTGCTGCTGCGCGGATTCGGCGACGACCTGCCGCTGATGACGTGGCTCGAAACCCGCATCTGGCCGGTGGAGACGCGCCTCGTGTCGCCGGAATTCGTGTTCGACGGCACGCTGATTGCGTGCGCCGAAATGCTGCGTGGCGGCGTCACCTGCTTCAATGACATGTACTTCTTTCCGGAGGCGGCGGCACGCGCGGTCGCGGCCGCCGGCATGCGCGCCGCACTCGGCCTGATCGTGATCGATTTTCCGTCGCCGTACGCAGCCGACGGACAAGACTATCTCAGCAAGGGCCTGGCCGCGCGCGATGCGCTGCGCGGCGAATCGCTGTTGTCATTCTGTCTCGCGCCGCACGCGCCGTACACCGTCAGCGACAAACTGTTCGAAAAAATCATCACCTATGCCGGCGAGCTCGATCTGCCGATCCATACCCACGTTCATGAAACGGCCGATGAACTCGAAGCCAGCATCAAGAATTGCGGTCTGCGCCCACTCGCACGCCTGCAGCAGCTCGGCGCACTCGGCCCCAACCTGCTGGCAGTTCACGCGACGCATCTGAATGACAGCGAAATCGACGTGCTGGCGCAGCAGGGCTGCCACGTGGCGCACTGCCCCGCTTCCAATCTGAAACTTGCCGGCGGCATTGCGCCGGTGCAGCGGCTGGTCGCGGCCGGCGTCAACGTCGGCATCGGCACCGACGGCGCCGCCAGCAACAACCGGCTCGACGTGCT
>JBDZVW010000377.1:1428-2940 GCA_040255885.1 Betaproteobacteria bacterium | reverse complement strand
TCTGAATTTCATGGTATATTATCTGCGTGATCAAGCGCTCGAACTGGCTGAAAGCAATCCGTGCCGCGCTGGCGCGCAGCAAGATCGTGACGCTCGTCGGCCCGCGACAGTGCGGCAAGACCACGCTGGCGCGCAAGTTCCTGCCGGAGACCTCGGTCAATTACTTCGACCTGGAAGATCCGCCCAGTCTGGCGCGGCTGGACGAACCGATGACGGCGCTCGGCTCGCTCGCGGGCCTGGTCGTGATCGACGAGATACAGCTTCGGCCCGACCTGTTCCCGGTGTTGCGGGTGCTGGCCGATCGCAAAAGCTACAAGGGCAGGTTTCTGATTCTCGGCAGCGCTTCGGGCGACCTGCTCCGGCAGTCCTCTGAATCCCTGGCGGGACGCACGCAAACGTTGACGCTGCGCGGTTTCAGTCTGGGCGAATTGGGCACGTCCAGGTCGGAACGCCATTGGTTACGCGGCGGATTTCCGCGATCGTATCTGGCGCGAAGCGCATCTGACAGCGTGGCGTGGCGCAAGGACTTCATACAAACCCTGCTGGAGCGGGATTTTCCGCAATGGGGCGTGCGCGTCCCGGCCACGGCGTTGTGGCGCTTCTGGACAATGCTGGCGCACTATCACGGGCAGGTATGGAACGCGGCGGAACCGGCGCGGGCGCTGGGGGTGAGCGAACCCACCACGCGCCGCTATCTCGACTTGCTGAGCGACGCCTTTATGGTGCGGCAGTTGCCGCCATGGCACGCGAATCTGAGCAAACGTCAGGTTAAATCGCCCAAGATCTATATTCGCGATTCCGGGCTGCTGCATCAGCTGCTTGGCATCCGCAACGAGAGCAATCTGCTGACCCACCCCAAACTCGGTGCTTCGTGGGAGGGCTATGTAGTTGAGGAAGTGCTGGATGCAATACGTCCGGATGAGGCTTATTTCTGGGCGACGCATCAGGGCGCCGAGATTGATCTGGTTTTGCGGAAGAACGGACGGACATTCGGCGTCGAATGCAAGCGGACCGACGCTCCGCGCATGACCCCGTCGATCCGGATCGCACTCGAAGATTTGAAGCTCGAACACGTTGCTGTCGTCTATCCGGGTGAGAAACGTTTCACGCTGGCGCCGAAGGTCGAGGCCGTGCCCTTGAAGGACGTGCCGAACGGGCCGCTGTTCAGCGAGGGTAGGTAATGGACTTTCGCATCGCCGACACCTTCACCGACAGCCTCGCGCGCCTGACCGGCGATGAGCAGAAGGCGGTGAAGATGACCGCCTTCGACCTGCAGATCAACCCCGCACACCCGGGCATGAGCTTCCACAAGCTCGACAAGACGAAGGACAAGAGCTTCTGGTCGGTACGGGTGAACAGCGACATACGCCTGATCGTGCATCGTACCGCGACGAGCCTGTTGCTGTGCTACGTCGATCATCATGATGCGGCTTACCGCTGGGCCGAGCGCCGCAAACTGGAAACGCATCCGACCACCGGCGCGGCGCAACTGGTGGAGATTCGCGAGCGGGT
>JBDZVW010000377.1:0-1328 GCA_040255885.1 Betaproteobacteria bacterium | reverse complement strand
GAACGCAACTACAGCGGCCCGGCGCGGGTTTCGGGCTCGGCCGGCACCGGCAAAACCATCGTCGCATTGCACCGGGCCGTGTTCCTGGCACGTACCAATCCAGATGCGCGGGTGCTGCTCACCACTTTTTCCGACACGCTGGCGCATGCGTTGCAAACCAAATTGCGCCGGCTGATCAGCAATGAACCTCGGCTCGCTGAACGGCTGGAAGTGCACGCGATAGACGCGATCGGCGAACGGCTTTACGAATTGAATGTCGGCACACTCGCTCTCACATCAAGAGAAACGGTGCGCCGACTCATTGAAGATGCCGCCGGCAACGTCGAAGGCCACAAATTCAGCCTGCGCTTCCTGCTGACCGAATGGGAACAGGTGGTGGATGCGTGGCAATTGGAGAGCTGGGAAGCCTATCGCGACGTGGCACGCCTGGGACGGAAAACCCGTCTGCCGGAAAAACAGCGACAGCTTTTGTGGTCGATCTTCGAACAGGTTCGGACCGACCTGAAACGTCGCAGCCTGCTTACTCAAGCCGAAATGTTCGGTCGCCTGACCGCCCATCTTGCGAGTAGCAGGCACCCGCCGTTCGAGTTCGCCGTGGTGGATGAAGCGCAGGACATCAACGTCGCCCAGTTGCGCTTTCTCGCCGCATTGGGTGGCGGGCGGTCAAACAGCTTGTTCTTTGCCGGCGACCTCGGGCAACGGATTTTCCAGCAGCCATTTTCGTGGAAGTCGCTCGGCGTCGATATCCGCGGACGTGCGAAGACGTTGCATATCAATTACCGCACTTCCCACCAGATCCGGATGCAGGCTGATCGGCTGCTGGGGCCGGAAGTCTCGGATGTCGATGGCAATATTGAGGACCGCCGCGGCACCGTTTCGGTATTCAACGGCCCGAAACCGGAAATTGTGACCCTGGATACTCCGGAACAGGAAACCGAATCGGTGGCCCGATGGCTTGCGGCACGGATGCAGGAAAAAATCGAACCTCACGAAACAGGTATTTTCGTGCGGTCGCCGGCGGAGCTGGATCGGGTGCGCAGCGCAGTGGAACGAGCGGGACTGGCCTGCAAGGTGCTCGACGAACACGTCGAAACGGCGAGCGGTCATGTGTCGATCAGCACCATGCACCTTGCCAAAGGCCTGGAATTCCGTGCCGTTGCGGTAATGGCCTGCGATGACGAAGTGATTCCGCTGCAGCAACGGATCGAAACCGTCGTGGACGACGCGGACCTGGAAGAAGTCTACAACACCGAACGACACTTGTTGTATGTCGCCTGCACCCGTGCCCGCGATCATTTGCTGGTGACGAGCGGCAACGTGCCGTCCGA
>JBDZVW010000060.1:0-11348 GCA_040255885.1 Betaproteobacteria bacterium | reverse complement strand
CGCCGCTGCTGCTGGGCTTCGTGCTGGGGCCGATGATGGAGGAGAACCTGCGGCGGGCGTTGCTGATCTCCCGCGGGGATCCCAGCGTGCTCTTCACGCGCCCGATCAGCGCGGCGTTCCTCGGCATCGCGCTGCTGTCGCTGATCCTGGTCGTCGCTCCCGCCTTGCGCAAACGACGTGATCAAGCCTTCGCTGAAGGATAGTGCCCGGAAATATTGTTAGAGCAAGCCTAAGTTGCCAACATAGTTCGCAGACAAAATAAGGATTATTTTGGCAATTACATTAAATTCCAGCGTAAATTTTCCAAATTGCCGCGCTTGTCTTAAAGGCGTTTTAGCATATTTCAATTCGATAGGGGCCTTGGCGCGCCATTGGATGAGTTCCTGTATCGAAGAAATCAAGCGAGTTCTCGGACAAGATCAAGCTGGCACTGGGTGTAGGGTCGCACGGGCTACGCGGGCACTGATTTGCTGCTCATTGAATCGCCGGTTTAGATATACAGAAATTAATACTTCGGCATATGCTCGAGTGAAGCATATGCTGATGCTATTTTATATCCAAATTCTGCAGCACTTTCTGTAAGCCATTCCCAGAAATAGAGAGCGTAACTACGTCCAATATAAATATCGAATATGGATTCTTCGATTTGATGGAGCAGAACATTGACCTTCGCAATGCTCGTCTGTGCGCAGAATCCTTTCCGAAAGCAACGCGGGTGTAAATCCAGCGCGCAGCCTTTCGCCAATAAATTGCGGGCTTCGCTCCCTTCTATTTGCACAATCACACGGCCATGGCTGACGTCGGTGAGTAATGCACCCTTGGCTTCCAAATTGCCGATGACCTTATCGATCGTGCCGGCCAAAAGCCATTCGGTCGGGCCGAGCCATAGCACGTCACAGCACGTACCATGGGCGGATGTATTCGGTACGACAGGTAACGGACAACCCAGAGAACGAGTAACGGTTTCCGCAAAACCGGCATAATCCGGATTGCCGTGCAGGACCATTAACTGGAGGCCTCTACGCTGACGCAAGGAAACTCCAGGCGCCAGTGCGGTATCGCCGGGATATGTTCCTTCCCGATAAACTGCGGCAAGGGGGCTGATGCGGTCGTCCTGTTCAGTTACGCATGCGTGCTGCGTCGGGATCGATGAATACATGGTGAGTGATTTTTACTCGCAGTGTGACATTGGATAGCGGCGACACCGCACTGAGCGTTTCGCCAATGCGTGACCGGCCTGCAGCAAGCAGCGCCAGTGCAATTGGCCGCTTTAGATGCGGGCTGTAGCAGGTCGACGTGACGTGGCCGAGAATTGGGTTTCGCGAATGATGCCCGGCATTTTCGACAAGCTGGGCACCACGCGGAATCAGCGGCGCGTCGTCGGCCGCAAGTAACCCGACAAGCTGCTTGCGGCCGGCAGCGGCAAGCAGCGGGCGCGTCAGGGAGCGTTTGCCGATACAGTCTTTGGCAGTGTTAAGCATCTTCCCCAGCCCCAGATCCTCGGGCGTGGTGCGCCCATCGAGCTCCATGCCAGCGACGTGCCCCTTCTCTATGCGCAGTACCGCCATCGCCTCGGTGCCATACGGCACGATACGGTACGGCTTGCCGGCGTCTAGCAGTGCCTGCCACAGCGTGGGGCCGTGGTCGGATGCAACATTGATTTCGTAAGCAAGCTCACCGGAAAAACTGATGCGGAAAATGCGCGCCGGAATGCCGGCTACCTGAGCCTCGATATAGCCCATGTGAGGTAGCGCAGCGTTACCGACGTCGCAGTCGGCCAGGCATGACAAAACTTTGCGCGAACTGGGGCCGGCAAGCGCTACTGCTGCCCATTGTTCTGTCACCGATGTGAGGTGGACTTCAAGCTCGGGCCACACCACTTGTAGCAGGTATTCGAGATGCACCATCACCTTAGTCGCATTAGCGGTAGTTGTGGTCATCAGGAAGTGATGTGTGCCGAGACGCGCGGTGGTGCCGTCGTCGAATACCATGCCGTCTTCACGCAGCATCAGGCCATAGCGTGCTTTACCGATCGTCAGGTTCTTCCACGAATTGATATAGACGCGTTCGAGAAATTCGGCAGCGTCGCGACCTTTGATGTCGATCCTGCCGAGCGTAGACACGTCGACGACGCCGACTCCAGCGCGTACCGCTAACGCTTCGCGGTTGACGGCGTCGATATCGGATTCGTTCGGATGTGGATAAAACTGCGGACGCCTCCACAGTCCCGCGTTGATGAAGCGCGCGCCAGCCTGTTCGTGCCGGGCATGTAGCGGTGTGCGCCGCACCGGAGCGAAATGAGCACCGACCTCGGTCCCCGCTAGCGCGCCTAGCGTTATCGCCGTGTATGGGGGGCGGAACGTGGTGGTGCCGACGGCCGGAATCTGGGCGCTTACTATTTCCGACAGGATCGCGAGCCCGTTGATATTGCTGAGCTTGCCTTGATCGGTTCCCATGCCGAGCGTGGTGTAGCGCTTGAGATGTTCGACCGCGAAATAGCCTTCGCGCGCGGCGAGTGCGACGTCGGCTGCGGTCACGTCATTTTGGAAATCAACGAAGAGCTTGCGGTGACGACGTATAGTTGAGTGCACCATCCACAGCGGCTGGAGTGGGGTCTGATTTTCTTCGGCCACTGCGAGGGGCGAGCACGCAGTACCGTCACCAAAACCAGCCGCATATGCAGCGTCGGCGCCGGCCCGAGCCCCCTCGGCGAGACAGCCGGCGAGCGTCATGGTGCCGCGAGCCGCGCCTGCCGAGCGTTCGGCCTGTACGGACACGTCGGGTATAAAAGCAGCAAGCTCTGCGTCATAGCGCAACCTGCCCTTCGATTGAGAGAACAAGTGTACGGCCGGACTGAAACCGCCGGACATGCACAACAGATCGCAGTCGATTGTTTTGTCTGGTTTGCCTGCGAGGCCGAATGCCGTAAGAGGGGCAATGGATACCCCCGAAACGTGACGGCCACCGCGAGCGCGGACGACCGCGTGCCCGGGCAGATGTTGAATACCGGCGGCACGCAGCTGCTTTGTTATCGTTGTCGTAGTTGCTGTTCTGGCGTCAACCACGGCCGCAACGTCGACCCCCGCGCATGCCAGATCGAATGCCGTAGCGTAGGCGCTGTCGTTGTTGGTGAATATCACTGCACGGTTGCCCGGCTTTACTGCGAAACGATTGACATAGCTGCGCGCAGCGGAGGCAAGCATGACACCAGGGCGGTCGTTATCGGCAAACACCAGCGGCCGCTCGATCGCACCGGTGGCGAGCACGACTTGCTTCGCACGTACCTTCCAGATGCGTTGGCGTACACGGCGTGAATCATTCGCATCCGCCACATGCTCCGCTATCGTGAGAAAGTTGTGATCGAAGTAGCCGAAAACCGTGCTGCGCGGGAGCAGCGCCACCTCCGGCATGTCAGCGAGAGCAGCCATCGTTTGTGTTACCCACTCGAGTGCTGAAGCGTCGTCGATGTTGGCACGGTCGACGAGCAGGCTGCCCCCGAATTCCCAGTTCTCGTCAGCGATGATGACGCGCGCGCCAGCGCGGCCGGCGGCGAGAGCGGCGGCGAGTCCTGTCGGCCCCCCGCCGGCGATTAGCACGTCGCAATGGGCATAGTGGTGCGCATAATGGTCGGGATCCGGTTCGACAGGCGCTTTGCCCATTCCGGCCGCCTTGCGAATCAGCCGCTCGTAGCTCATCCATTTCGAGGGCGGCCACATGAATGTCTTGTAATAGAAACCCGCTGGCAGGATACGCGAGACCAAATTGTTCGCAGCTCCAATGTCGAACGACACCGACGGCCAGCAGTTCTGGCTTGAGGCCGAAAGTCCGTCGTAGAGCGGGATTTGCGTCGCGCGAAGATTCGGTTGCGTGAGCGCCCCATGTTCGAGCTGCACCACGGCATTCGGCTCTTCCGCGCCGCTGCCGACGATGCCGCGTGGACGATGGTATTTGAAGCTGCGTCCGACGAGATGCACATTGTTTGCGAGCAGGGCGGATGCGAGGCTGTCGCCGGCATAGCCACGCAGGCGCCGACCGTTGAAACTGAAGGAAAGCTCGCGGCTACGGTCGATCAGGCCGCCATTGCGCAGGCGGCAGGATTGTGTGCTCATGGCAATTGCGTGGAAGCTTGGCTCACGGCTTCCGTGCCGGCAACGTCATGCGTCAGTGTGTCACGGTGCACCGTGATCCAGCGCCGGCAGCCGGCGCTGTGATACCACAGTTCGTCATGCATTCCCCGGGGATTGTTGCGGACGTAGACGTAATCGGTCCACTCGGCATCGGTTACAGCGTCTGGCTCGCGAGGGCGCGTTATCCCGGCATCGCCGCCGTAGGTGAACTCAGTGTAATTGCGCGGCCCGCAAAACGGGCACTCGATCAGCATCATGATAGATTGCAAAAAATAGGTTGCGAATAGGCCCGCATAAGGATGGTGGGGAAAAGCGTGTAACTTGATCTGCGTTCATCAGTGTCTGCCTGTGGCTTCGAAATCAATGTACCCACGGATACGGCCCGCCGCCTTTTTCATCGATCGTGCCACCGAGTGCGAAGCGCTCGAGCGAAAACGATTCGTTGAGCGGATGCGGACGATCGTGCGCGATGGTGTGGGCGAAACACCAGCCTGAGCCGGGCGTTGCCTTAAAGCCTCCGTAACACCATCCGCAATCGAGGTAAAGATTGTCGATCGGCGTCTTGCTGATAATCGGGCTGCCATCCATGCTCATATCCATCACGCCGCCCCAGGTGCGCATCATGCGCAGCCGGCTGAAACAGGGGAAAAGTGCGATCAGCGCTTGGATGGAATGCTCGATCTGCGGCAGATTGCTGCGCTGTCCGTACGAGTTATAACCGTCGAGATCGCCGCCAAGCACCAATTCACCCTTATCTGACTGGCTGACGTAAAAATGCACTGCGCCCGACGTCACAACCGTATCGAGTATCGGCTTTACGGGCTCCGACACCAGTGCTTGCAGCACGTGAGTCTCGATTGGCAGGCGTAGTCCGGCGAGTGCTGCAACCTGCCCCGAGTGGCCGGCGACCGCGAGTCCCACTTTGCCGGCGGCGATGGGGCCGCGCGTTGTTTCCACGCCGGTGATGCGATTGCCGCTGCGGCGAAAACCTACCACTTCGCATTGCTGGATGATGTCTACACCGAGTGCGTCTGCGGCGCGTGCGTAGCCCCACGCTACCGCGTCGTGCCGCGCCACGCCGCCGCGCCGCTGCAGCAGACCGCCAAGCACCGGATAGCGTGCTGCAGGTGACAGTTCGAGCAGCGGTACCATCTTTCCCACCTGTTCGCGCGTCAGCAACTCGGCATCGATCCCGTTCAGCCGCATGGCGTTGCCGCGCCGCGAGTAGGATTCGAGATCGGCGTGGCTATGAGCGAGATTGAGCACACCTCTCTGGCTGAACATGACATTGAAATTGAGTTCGCTGCTCAGCGTCTCCCACAGTTTCAGCGAGTGCTCATAGAAATGCGCATTGGCATCGAGATAGTAGTTGGAGCGCACAATGGTCGTATTGCGTCCCGTATTGCCACCGCCGAGCCAGCCTTTTTCAATCACCGCAACGTTGGTGATGCCGTGTTTCCGGGCGAGATAGTAGGCGGTCGCCAGGCCGTGACCGCCGCCACCGATGACGACGACATCGTAGGCCCGTTTAGGCTGCGGGCTGCGCCAGGCTGGCGGCCAGTTTTTGTGATGACTGGCGGCGTTCCGCAGCAGGCTGAAAATGGAGTAGCGCACGATGATAATTCAAGCGTGGGTAATTTCTATATAAAATCAATTTTCCTGATAGTCTGTCAACATCTTTACAATGTTCCCTAAATATAATTAGGTTGGTTGTAATATACTATTAATATGGTTAATGTAATTCGCAATATCGATTGGCGAATAATCTATCCGTGTTCAGGTAAATGTGATCGTGTTTGACGGTCGGGAGGAGTGCGATGGGCGTACGTGATACAGCCATTCGCGACATGAATGCGCTGAGGGTGTTTCTGGCAGTCAGCGCAAGCGGCAACATGACCGCTGCTGCGAATACGCTTGATTTGACGCAATCCGCGGTATCGCAGGCTATCAGACAGCTCGAGGAAGCGCTGGGTACCGTGCTAATCGACCGTTCTCGGCGGCCGCTGACGCCGACCGCGGCGGGAACGGTGCTGCAGCGCCATGCCGCCCGCATTGTCGAGGAAACCGAATTGCTGGTAACGCTTGTCCGCCAATCCAGTTCCACGAAAATGCCGGAATTGCGGCTCGGAATCATAGATTCGTTTGCATCTACAGTCGGACCAAGCCTGATTCACGCGTTGCTTGAAACAACGACCCGGCTTTCGTTTCGTTCCGGTCTCGCACACGACCAGGTGGAGGGTCTGCTCAGCCGAAATCTGGATCTGATCGTGACCAGCGATCCAATGGAGGACATGGACGGACTCGATCGCTATTTGATATTGAGTGAACCGTTTCTGCTGCTGCTGCCTCGGGAATTTCCACATCGTGCGGGAGAGCTCGATCTCCGGGATCTGGCTACACGCCATTCGCTGATCCGGTTCAGCGCGCGTTCGCAGATCGGGGCACAGATTGAACGACATCTGCGCCGACTGGGGATCAAGGCCCCGCGATTGCTGGAGGTCGATGCTACCGATTCGCTGGCGGCAATGGTATCGGCCGGACTCGGCTGGGCGATCGCGACACCGTTGTGTCTGTTGCAGGTGAAATCTAGGATTCCCAAGTTGAAGGTAACGCCGTTTCCCGGCAGAGGCTTCGTGCGCCACTTGTATCTGATTGCGCGTTCCGAGGAATATGGGGATCTGCCGCAACGCGTCCTTCAGTTGTCGCGCGACATCGTGCGTCGCGAATGCCTGCCTGAGATGTTGCGGTTGACGCCCTGGATCAGAGAGCGGCTGGTAATCGGAGATACCGTTTCGGAAGGATAGGTCGGATAGACGTGAGCACATGTTCAGAATTCCGTTCCTGCATATTCTGGCGGGTCGAGATGACAAGCCGAGAAATGGCCTGGCGCTATTTCCCTGAGTACCGGCGCATCGATCGTGCAGCGTGTCATTACGTGAGGACAGCGCGGATGGAAATGGCAACCCGAGGGGGGATCGAGTGGCGACGGAATTTCACCTTTGACCGGAATAAAACGCCTGTGCCGTTGATCGAGGCGCGGTACCTGAGCAAGCAGCGCGCGGGTATACGGATGTCGGGGTGCGGTAAACAGTGTTTCGGTGGCGGCACTTTCCACGATCCGGCCCAGATACATGATGAGGATACGGTCAGCAATATGCTCGACTACACCGAGGTCGTGGCTGATGAAGAGATAGGCGAGGTTGAACTCCTCGCGCAGGCGAGTGAAGAGATTGATGATTTGTGCCTGGATCGAGACATCCAGCGCGGCGACCGGTTCGTCACAAACGATGAAATCGGGCTGCACAGCTAACGCGCGCGCTATGCCGACGCGTTGACGCTGGCCGCCGGAGAATTGATGCGGGTAGCGCTGTTTGTAGGTCGGATCCAGTCCCACTCTGGGCAGAAGATCGTCCAGAAACGCATCAACCTCTTTCGGCTTTACCAAGTTGTGTACGCAGGGTGCTTCGGCTACGATCTGCCGGACTCGCATTCTTGGATTCAAAGATGCATAAGGATCCTGGAAGATCATCTGCACGGCGAGTTTTGCGCGGCGCCGGGCTGTGGGTTCGAGCGCATCGCTTCTGGCGCCGCGGTAGAGCATTGTGCCGGAGGTAGGTTCAAGCAGCCCGGCAACCACGCGTCCCAGAGTGGATTTTCCGCAACCCGATTCTCCGGCCAGTCCCACGACCTCGCCCGGCAGGACAGTGAGGTCGACGCGATCCACTGCCCGCACTACTTCTTCATGTACCTTGGCCCCCAATCTGCGTGCCATCCGCTGGACGAGATCGGGTGTCCGGGCAAAGCGCACCGATACTTGCCTAAGCTCGATCAGTGGTGGCGATGCGCTGCTCATACAGTCTCGCGATGTGGGTGAAAGCAGCGGACAAGATGGTTTTCCGTGGATATCGTGAGGTCGGGTTCGTTGTTGCAGAGCGCGTCGGCGCGTGGGCATCGTGTGCGAAACGCGCATCCGGTAGGCAGCTGCAACGGCGATGGAACCGAGCCGGGAATCTGTGCCAGCGGGCGGCCGCGAAGATTGCGGCTGGGCACAGATCCTATCAAGCCGCGCGTATAAGGATGCAACGGTGTATCCAGCACTTCGTCGACTGTGCCTCGCTCCACCACTTTTCCTGCGTACATCACGCACAGTTCATCGGCAAAACCGGCAATTACCGACACATCGTGCGTGATCCAGATCAACGCTGTTCTGTTCTCGCTGCAAAGCTTCTGCACCTCGTGGAGGATCTGCCCCTGAATCGTCACGTCGAGCGCGGTCGTGGGCTCATCGGCAATGACGAGATCCGGCTGATTGAGTAATGCGATGGCGATGGCGACGCGCTGCCGCATACCGCCGGAAAACTGGTGCGGATAGGCACGGAGCCGCGTCTCCGGAGAAGGGATACCGACTCGTGCCAGCGCATCGCACGCCCGCTGTCTCACCTCGGCGCGACCAAGTCTAGAGTTGTGGGCGAGGATGGCTTCGATCATCTGGGTATCGATGCGTAGCACCGGGTTGAGCGTCATCATCGGGTCCTGAAAGATCATTGCGATCCGCGAACCCCGCAGGCGTTGCATGCGTTCATCCGGCAGCTCGACCAGATTTTCGGTGCCAACCATGACGCGGCCGCCTACCACGCGGCCGGGCGGATCGACCAGCCCCAGAATGGAGAAGCCAGTGATCGACTTGCCCGACCCGGACTCACCGACGATGCCGAGGACACGGCCCGAAGCGACGCTGAAGCTCACCCCGTCGACTGCCTTGACGACGCCCAGGCGGGTATAAAAATAAGTACGAAGATCTTCCACCGCCAGCACCGGCCGAGCAGCCGACTTCGATGGCGACACCGCGGTCGTCATGTCTGCAACCTGGGGTTGAGTACGTCGCGCAACCGGTCTCCGACCAGATTGATCGAGACGATCGTGAACAGCAGTGCCAGACCCGGATAGAAACTGATCCAGTAATGCCCACTCAGCATGTACTGATAGCCATTCGCGATGAGCAGACCGAGAGACGGCTTCGTAATCGGCAGCCCGATTCCGAGAAATGAAAGTGTCGCTTCAAGCGTGATGGCGTGCGCTACTTGTATCGTCACCACGACGATGAGCGGGGGCAGACAGTTGGGCAAAAGATGTCGGAACACGATCCGGGTCTTTCCCAGTGCCAGGCAGTGCGCGGCTTCTATGTATTCTTTTCGACGTTCAACCAAAGCCGAACTACGCACCGTCCGTGCATAAAAAGCCCATTGCACGATGACGAGAGCCAGGATGATCTTGCCAACACCTTGCCCCAGGACGGCGAGCAGGACTAGCGCCACGAGAATCGCCGGGAAGGAAAGTTGAAGGTCAACGACGCGCATGATGAGCGCATCCATCTTGCCGCCGAAATAAGCGGCAAACAGCCCCACCGCGGTGCCGATCACGAACGCGAAAACGGCGCTCAATGCGCCAACGCCGAGGCTGGTACGCAGGCCGTAAATAATGGCCGACAACATATCGCGTCCCTGGTCGTCCGTGCCGAGCCAGTAAATCATATCGCCGACCGAAGAATGGGTGCCGGGCGGCAGTCCTGCGTCGAGCAGATCGAGCGACGCCAAATCATAGGGATTCTGCTGTGTTACGAGCGGTGCGAATATCGCCAGCAGCACGATCAATGCGAAAAATAGGAGGCCCGCCGTAGCCAGCCGCGACGCAAAAAAATCGGAGGCGAAGCGTCTGAAGGGTGTTTCCGAGCGCGCCTCCGCAAGGTTGCACCGATCGATGCCGTCGTCAAGTGCCATCATGTTTCGCTAGCGCCGAAACGGATCCGCGGATCCAGTATCGAGTAGAGCACGTCGACCGCGAGATTGATGAGAATGAACATGAATACGGTCATCATCAGGTAGGCGACGATGACCGGCCGGTCAAGTACGGTGATCGATTGAATAATGAGCTGTCCGATGCCCGGCCACGCGAAGATGGTTTCCGTTACAACCGCGAAAGCCACGATGTGCCCGAAATTAAGCCCCAGTACGGTGACGATCGGGATCGAGATGTTCTTCAGTACATGGACGAAGACGATGCGGCGCTTTGACAGCCCTTTGGCGCGGGCGAACTTGATGTATTCGGAGAGAATGACTTCGCGGGTGCCGGCGCGGGCGAGACGGATCACCAGCGCGATGTTGAAAAGCGCGAGATTGAGTGCCGGCATCGCGAGATGCGCGAGGCCATCGACCGTGAACAGGCTGGTCGAGATGCCGAAGACGTTCACCGCGCTGCCGCGTCCGCTGGAGGGAAGCCAGCCGAGCCAGATTGCGAACACCATAATGAATACCAGGCCAACCCAGAAGGTCGGCAGGCTGAAGCCCAGAATCGAGCCACTGGTGATGAACTTTCCGGCAAAGCTTTCCGGCTTGAGTCCAGCCAGCAGGCCGGCTGGAATGCCGATGACAACGGCGAGGACCATGGCCGAGAAAGCGAGCTCGAGGGTCGCCGGCAACCGCGAGAGGATGAGTTGCAGCGCCGGCTCGCCGAAAACGAACGATCTGCCAAGGTCGCCGTGAAGCGCGTTGTCGAGAAAGATGAAATATTGTTCCCACAAGGGCTTGTCCAGCCCGAGCGCAGCTACGGTCCGTGCGATCTCGGCCTGATCTGCCTGGGGACTAATCAGAATGTCAACCGGATTGCCGATCGCGTACACGCCGATG
Source organism: Betaproteobacteria bacterium (assembly GCA_040255885.1). GTDB lineage: Bacteria > Pseudomonadota > Gammaproteobacteria > Burkholderiales > JBDZVW01 > JBDZVW01. The sequence continues at coordinate 538 of JBDZVW010000060.1, read as the reverse complement.
AACACCAGCGCGGACATCACCATCATAACCGTGACGGCTTGTAGCAGGCGGCGGATCAGGAACGTGGTCACGATGTCTTTCCTTGTGGACGGGACGTGGCCTGTTTTTTTCTCGGCCGGTCAGGTTTGCGCCGCGAGCGGTGTGGCTGGAAGGAATTCATAACAGAAACCAGAAGCGCAACCTATCCGGTCAGTCAAGGTAAAACGACGATCGCGGCATTTGCCGTACCTGCCATCACAACACCGGCTGGTAGACGATGCGCCGCCATCGGCGTTGTCCGCGATCCGTGACCGCAAGTCATCGGACCGGATGAAGTGTATGGAGCGCGCCAAAGCATCTCAATTCCTGGTGAATGATTATTAGGCAAACTAATGATGATTCGTAAGCGCTCTAATGCCCGCTGGGATCAGCTTTTGAAGCATTGACAGATTATCAGCAGACTTGATTTCATTGCCAGTCGAGCAAGGTGTTGCGGCTTGCTTTCGGATAAGTGGTGCGCGCGGTAAATCGGACGTCAAATTCCATACCGGTCGTTCGA
>JBDZVW010000376.1:0-2952 GCA_040255885.1 Betaproteobacteria bacterium | reverse complement strand
ATGGGATTGGTGTTGTTGATGTGGATCAGAATCTTGCGCGCCTTGAGCGGCGCCAGCAGCTGCATCATGCCGCCAGCGCCGGACTGCGGCAGATGACCGATGTCGTGCGCGTATTTTTTCGACACACCGAGCCGCACCATTTCGTCATCGGTCCAGAATGTGCCGTCCACCATCACGCAATCGGCGCGTGCCATATGATCGCGCACCCGTCCGTCCACGGCGGCGAGGCCCGGGGAGTAGAACACCGAACGCCCGCTGGTGGTATCGTTGATCACAAGACCGATGTTGTTGCCCGGATCGTCGGCATCGTGCCGTCCTGGCGAATAGGGCGCACCCTTGCTCGTCACCGGGACCGCCGTGAAGCCGAGCCCGCCGATGCCGTCGACGGTAAAACCGGCGCCGTCGGCAAGCGGCAGCGGATGATGATTGATCCCGCAGTAGTGGCCGAGCACGCTGAAAATCGGATTGAATTCGGTGAGGTCGCGCCGCACGGTGTCGGTGCAGTAGATTTCGAGCGGCACGCCTTCGCGCAGCATCAGCAGCCCGGTGGTGTGGTCGATCTGGCTGTCCACCAGAATGATCGCGCGGATGCCGGTATCGCGCAGCGCACGTGCCGGCTGCAGATCCGGCGCAGATTTCAACTGCGCGAGAATGTCGGGCGACGCATTGATCAGCACCCAGTTTTCATCATCGGCACTGACGGCGATCGACGACTGGGTTCGCGGCTGCGCGAGAATGGCGCCGCGCCGCACGCCGTCACAATTGGGACAGTTGCAATTCCATTGCGGGAAGCCGCCGCCGGCTGCGGATCCCAGTACGCGGATTTTCACGAGGCATCAACTCCGGCATTCTCAGAAATTTTTTGCAGATCCTGAATCAGGCCGGAGCCCTTGCGAGCCCCGGTGTCACAGTTCAGCGATTGGCGATATACATCGTGACTTCAAAGCCGAAACGCATTTCGCTAAACTCGGGTTTGCTCCATTTCATGGCAAAACTCCTTTCCAGCTGATGTGAACGTTCACGCGCCGCGAGGTGGACCGAACCAGGTACTGGCCGGCTTTCCGGTTAGCGCCGAATCATTGTCTCCGGATCGGATACGGCCCGTCAGGTACAAAATCCTGAAAACAGGCTCATGATTTTCATGAATCGCACGGATATCCGGCCTCGTTCGTCGCGCTGCCGCGACACGGACCGGATGGCGCCACACCGGCCGACCGCGGGTTTCGATGCCTGACTCGCTGTTGCCGCCGATCGAGCCTTTCGATCAGGACCGACTCGACACCGGCGACGGCCATTCTATTTACTACGAACAGTGCGGCACTCCCGGCGGAGTGCCGATAGTGGTGATGCACGGCGGCCCGGGCAGCGGCTCGAGTCCGCAGCAGCGCCGCTTCTTCGACCCGCGCCACTATCGCATCATCCTCTTCGACCAGCGCGGGTGCGGCCGCAGCCGGCCGCTAGGCGCTACCGAAAACAACACGACCCAGGCACTGACCGGCGATATCGAAGCGCTGCGCGAGCGGCTCGGCATCGGACGCTGGCTGGTTTTCGGCGGTTCGTGGGGCGCAACGCTGGCGCTGGCGTATGCACAAGCCCATCCCGACCGCGTCGCGGGGCTGATCCTGCGCGGTGTGTTTCTCGCCACCCGCGCCGAACTCGAGTGGTACTGCGATGGGCTGCAGCATTTCCTGCCCGAGGCCTGGGCGGCGTTCAGTCAGGCCGTGGACGGCGCCGCCGGCATCGAGCTGATTGCCCGCTATCACCGGCGGGTGCACGGCACAGACGCGGCGGCTGCGCTGGCCGCGGCACGCGCATGGTACGTCTACGATGTGCACGCGATCATCGCCGCCGGCGGCAGCAGCAGCGGCAACGCCCCGCCGGACGACCAGGTACTGGCGCAGATAAAAATTCAGACGCATTATCTCGTCCACAACTGTTTCATCGATGAAACGCAACTGCTGAACCGGGTGGACCACATCCGCCGCATCCCGGCGATCATCGTGCAAGGCCGCCTCGATCTGGTATGTCCGCCGGCAACCGCCTGCGCGCTGTCCCGTGCCTGGCCGGAAGCGGATTTGGTGATGGTCGAGAACGGCGGCCATTCTGCGTTCAACGCCCCGATGGCGGAGGCGCTGATGGCTGCCTGTGAACGATTCAAGACGATCAGCGCCGCCGCTCAAAGATGACGACCATCCCGGCATTGGGAGGCGCGAAAAAGTTTGCTCCGGCTCTGGATTCGAATCCTGAAAGAAACAACGAGGCATCGTTCAGGCAGCGGCCGGCAATCGGCGCAAGACAATTTGCGCACATAAAAAAACCCCGGTTAAAGGGGAGTAAAACCGGGGTAAAAAGCCTTAATTAGCATTAAGGCGCCCGCTCAGGGAGGAGAAGCGGGAGACGATAAAGTACCGTCTGCGAAATAAGACGCATATAATGCGATTTAGTTCCGCCACGCAACGTGGCGCAAATAGTTGCTTTGCTTTCAATCGATTGCCATTTTGCCGACATTCTGCCGTCAATGAATCCACTTGGTCTTTATCCGCGACGGCGCATGCGCCGCGTGCGCCACGATGACTTTTCGCGACGCCTGGTGCGGGAATCACGATTGTCCGTTGATGATCTGATTTATCCGGTATTCGTAATCGATGGCAAAGACCGCGCCGAGCCGGTGCCGTCGATGCCCGGTGTGCAACGGCATACCATAGACCGTCTGTTGCACGTCGCCGAGCGTTGCGCAAAGCTGCGCATTCCGGCGCTGGTGCTGTTTCCGTCGATCGATCCGGCGATAAAGACGCCCGATGGCACCGTGGCGCATGATCCGCACGGCGTCATCCCGCGCGCGCTGCGCACACTGAAGGAACACTTTCCCGAACTCGGCCTGATCACCGACGTCGCGCTCGATCCGTACACCAGCCACGGACAGGACGGCGTGATAGACGATTCCGGCTACGT
>JBDZVW010000059.1:0-11465 GCA_040255885.1 Betaproteobacteria bacterium | reverse complement strand
CCATTGTTCTTCATCTTTCACTCTTTATGCGTGCCGCCTGCCGGTCGTCATCCGTCATCTTTCCGCCTTCATCCTTGCTATTCAAGTATCGCCCAGAATGCACCCCACGCCTTGTGGCGCAGTATCAGATGCGCCGCATCGTAGCGGCCGTGCGCGGCCGATGAATAAACGCCGGAGCGTCCGTGCAGCATCACCACCGCCGGGAACGGTCCGGCGCCTTGCGGCCGGTACAGATAGCCGACGAGTTGCGTCCTGCCGTCGCGGCTCGAAAACGTCACGCCCTGTGGAGTCTGCGCCAATGCCGTGGCGGAGCAAACCGTCAGCAGCAAACACAGAAACGAGCGAAGCATGTTCGACGGAGGATTCAGGAACCGGGATTCAGGATTCAGGGAAAACTATGCGACCCGCGCGTCGGTCAACGCTATCATGCCAATCGCCCTCGTGCGGCACGCCGATGATAGCACTCGATCGTCGCACAAATTCCGACATCTGAATCCTGAACCCCGACCTCCTGCCTTTGCCGTCAGGGCTTCACGAACTTGAGCGTCATGCGGTCGCTCTCGCCGATCGCCTTCATCTTCGCGTGCTCGCTCTGCGGTCCGCGCAGATCGGGCGGCAGATGGTGGACGTTCACCACGTGATCATCCTTCGGATTGGCATTGATCTCGGATACGCCCGCCAGCCGGAATCCGGTTTTCAGTCCCAGCTCGATCAGATAATCTTCGGGAATGCGATGCAGTTGCTTCGCGGACTGTTTCGCATCAACGTTGGGCCGTGCGCGGTGGTCGGTCACGCCGAATACGCCGCCCGGTTTGAGCACCTGGTAGGCCGCCGCAAATACCTTGTCCAGCGAGCCGTTGTTCAGCCAGTCGTGCGTATTGCGAAACGTGAGCACCATGTCGGCCGAATTCTCCGGGCCGAGATCGACGCGTGCCGGCGGCGCGAATGGAACGGTTTTTACACGGCCGTACACTGCCGGATCGGCCTTCATGCGCGCGGCAAAGGTCTGCGCCATCCGGCGCATGAACGCGCTGTGACTGTCAGCCGGCGGCACAGCTTCAATCAACCGGCCATGATCGCGCAGCACCGGTGCCAGCACCGCCGTGTACCAGCCGCCACCGGGAGACAGCTCGATCACCGTCATGTCCGGCTTCAAACCGAAAAACAGCAGGGTCTGCTGCGGATGGCGCCACACGTCGCGCGCTTTCTCGGCCGCCGGACGCTGGCTGCCGGCGAGTGCAGCGTCCAGCAGCGCCGCGGTATCCGCCGCCGCAAACGCAGCAGTGCAACCCCACCACAATAGCCCGATCAATGCCGCGATCCGGCCAAATCTTGCATTCATCATGGCGCGCTCCTTTCCATGCGAACAAAAACGTTGTTGACTGCGTGATAACATCATCGGGCAACCGGATCGGCTATGCTACGCCATCCACGTCCACAGTGCTTATGAGGAAATCGAAAACATGAATATCCGCACCATCGGCGTCGTCAGTCCGGGCGACATGGGACAGGCGATTGCGCAATGTCTGATCCGGCAGGGCTTCACGGTATTGACGGCACTTGACGGCCGCAGCACGCGCACCCGCAAACTCGCGGCGCAGGCCGGCATCGAGGACGCCGGCACCATCGCCGGCCTGGTCGAACGCTGCGACGCACTGCTGTCGATACTGGTGCCGTCGGCCGCAGTCGCGACCGCGCGCGAAGCGGCGGATGCGATGCGGGCCGGCGGCAAAACGCCGTTGTTTGCGGACTGCAATGCGACGGCGCCGCAGACCGCGCAGGTAATGAATGAACTGATCACCCGGGCCGGCGGCCACTTCGTCGACGCCGCGATCATCGGGCCGCCGCCGCGCGGCAAGGCCGGCGCCCGCCTCTACGTGTCGGGACCGCAGGCCTCCCGGCTCACGCCGCTCGGCGGCTCCAACATCACGGTGCGCGTGGTCAGCGAGCGCATCGGCGATGCATCGGCCGTCAAGATGTGCTACGGCGCGATGACCAAGGGCGCAGTGGCGCTCGGCGTGGAATCGCTGATGGCGGCGGAAAAACTCGGAGTGGGGCAGGTGCTGATGCAGGAAATGCGTGAAAGCCGCGCCGAAACCTGGGGCTGGCTGAGCACGGCGCTGCCGGCAATGCCGCCGAAAGCCTATCGCTGGGTGCCGGAAATGCTCGAAATCGCCAGCACTTTCGAAGCGCTCGGCATGACGCGCAACATGCTCGAAGGCGCCGCTGACATGTATCGTGTGGTCACCGCGACGCCGCTCGGACGCGAAACGCCGGAGGGGCGTCCGCAGCGTACGATCGATGACGTGGTGGCACAGCTTGCTGCGGAAAACCCCGCTGCTGCGTCAATCGCCGGCCGCGGCTGAGCGGCGGCCGTTGCGCGGCGCCTCGCCGGCGAGCTGCCGCATCAGGCTCGATTCGCGCTGATAAAAACCTTCGGTATGGAAGGTTTCATCCAGCGCAAACAATTCGTAGTCGAGATGATGGCAGACCTCGTGAATCAGCGTGCGCAGGAAGGTGCGGAACGCAACCACCTGGCGGCGCTGCGCGGTGCGCATCCATACCGATATCTTCGCCAGCGCGCCGTCCTCCTCCGGCTCATAAAGTCCGTGCAGCTCGCCGCTGCTGTTCGACGGGCGCCGCGCCAGCACCGCAATCGCGACCGGCGGCACGTTCAACACCCGCGCCAATTCGTCCGCCAACCGCTGGCAGGCCTGCTGCGTGGCGGCACGCTGACTGCTTTCCAGTGCCGCGCGCACTGGCGCGACGTACGCGTCCCACTCGACTTCGGCCGGCAGCGCGACGCTGCGAATCGCGTCGCTTTTGTCGTAGGTGCGCTGCCGGCTGCGCGTCAGCCGGTCGTAATAAGCAAAACGGGGCATCTGGAAATATTACTAAAAATCGAACCGGCAAGGCGCCAGGAACACCAAGGAAAAACAAAAAAACCTTTCACCGCAGAGGCGCAAAGGCGCAGAGGAACGCAAAGGAAAACAAAAGCAAAAGGAAATCAGAAATTCCGAAGTTCTTTGCGGCTTTTCTTTGCGCCTTCGCGCCTTTGCGGTTATTGCCTTTCTCTGCGTTTCCTCTGCGTCTCTGCGCCTCTGCGGTTATCGCCTTTGTTCTTTGCCGTTCTTGGCGTCCTTGGCGGTTCATTCATTCTCCGTTCTGGCCTTACGCCGTCCCCCGCACATCCTCACCCGACTCCAGCTCGGAAAACCGCACCGGCAGCACGTTGCGGGTACCGAAACTGCCATCAGGCTGTTTTTCCACCAGCATCAATTGCTGGTGATCGGCAATGCCTGCCGGTATGATCATTTTGCCACCCGGCTTCAATTGCGCCAGCAGCGGCGGCGGAATCAGATCGGGCGCGGTGGTCACGATGATCCCGTCGTATGGCGCGTGCTCGGGCCAGCCGTAATAGCCGTTGCCCTGCCCCACCGTCACGTTTTTGTAACCCAGCCGGTCGAGGCGGCGGCGTGCAGATGCCGCCAGCTCCTCGACGATGTCGAGCGTATAGACATGCTTCGCCAGTTCCGCCAGCACCGCCGCCTGGTAGCCCGCACCGGCGCCGATCTCCAGCACGACATGCTGCGGGCCGATGTCGAGCAGATCGGTCATCAGCGCGACGATGAACGGCTGCGATATCGTCTTGTCGTAGCCGATCGGCAGCGGGCTGTTGACGTAGGCATGAAACTTCAGTTCCACCGGCACGAATTCATGGCGCGGCACCCGCTTGATCACGTCCAGCACGCGCGCCGAAAATTCCGGCCGCCCGGTCTGCTGGCCAACCAGCAGTGCTTCGGCCACGATCTCGTCGAGAAGCTGCCGCCGCAACGGATCGAAAATGTCGGAACTCATGAATTCATTATATGCTCCGCTGCGGCGGGAAGCCGACCATTGTTTTTTTCGCATGGCTGCGGCTGCGGTAGCATGATCGTCTCTTCCAAATTTTCCGGCGTGTCATGATATCGCCTGATTATGAAGGCGGCAGCATCGTCAACCTGATGGCCACGGTGGCACGGGCATGCGGCAGCGCGCCGGACGATTATCCGCCGCTGCGTGGACTCGATGCCGCGCTGCTGGCCGACGCCCGCACCATCGTGCTGCTGGTCGTCGACGGGCTCGGCAATCACTATGTCGAACGCCGGCCGCAGAGCGCGCTCGCGCGCCATCGGACCGCACGCATGACGTCGGTTTTTCCGCCGACGACGGCGACCGCGATCACCACTTTCATGACCGGGCTCGCGCCGCAACAGCACGGCGTGACGGGATGGCACATGTATCTTCACGAGATCGACCGCATCGCCGCCATCCTGCCGTTTCGCTCGCGCCAGGGCCGGCAGCCGCTGGAAAAAATCGGCGCACGGCCGCGGCAAGTGTTCGGCCACGGCTCGCTGTTCGACCGCATCGCGACTGCCGGTCACGTGGTCACGCACCAGTCGATCGTCCATTCCGTTTTCAATACCGCACACGCCGGCCGTGCCCGCTGCCATGCCTACACCCGCCTCGATGAGCTGTTCGCGGCGATCGACCGCATCGCGGCCGCCCCAGAACGCAAGCTGGTGTACGCGTACTATCCGGAAATCGACACACTGGCGCACCAGTTCGGTATCGGCAGCAATGAGGTCGCCGTCCAGTTCGACGCGCTCGATCGCGCCTTCGCAAATTTCATCGACGGCCCGATGCCGGCCGGGACCGTCATGCTGGTCACTGCCGATCACGGATTCATCGATTCGCCGCCGCAGCGGCAGATCGAAATCGGGGCCGAGTTGCCGGAACTTGCCGCCCTGCTGCGGCGGCCGCTGTGCGGCGAACGGCGCACCGCTTACTGCTACGTCGGACAGCCGCAGCGTGCGGCATTCGAAAATTGCGTCCGCGACCGGCTTGCCGGACGCGCGCTGCTGATGACCTCCGACGACATGATCGGGCGAGGCTTTTTCGGGCGCGGCAACCCGCACCCCCGCCTGCGACAGCGACTGGGCGATTACGCGTTGATCATGCAGGAAGACTGCACCATCAAGGACTGGCTGCCGGGCGAGCGGCGTTATCGGCACATCGGCATGCACGGCGGCGCCAGCGCCGATGAAATGTATGTGCCATTGATCATCGCGCGGCGTTAGAGACGCGCCGCTTCCGCGTAAACAGATGAAGGGAATCGAAATGGTCCATGCCGAATTTATTGTTGTCGATTATTGAATACAGATCACAACTTTAGACCATTTATATCTGCACATGAAATGATGAAAATATGCCCGTCAATCATTTTCCCTGTTGCAGACGAGGAGCAACCCATGAGCAAAAGCGAATCACAAAAGGCGGCCATCGTCACCGGCGGCTCGCGCGGCATCGGCCGGGCGATTGCGTTGCGCCTGGCGGCTGACGGTTTCGCCGTGGCCGTCAACTACGCCAGCAACCCCGACCAGGCACAGGCCACCGTCCGGGATATCGAGAGCGGAGGCGGCAAGGCCATCGCCATTCAGGGCGATGTCGGCAACCCGCAGGACGTGGACCGCCTGTTTGCCATGACCCGCGAAGGCTTCGGCCGCATCGACGTGGTCGTCAACAGCGCCGGCATCATGCCGTTGGCCGCGATCAGCGCCGACAGCCTGGACGCGTTCGACCGCACGCTCGCCACCAACCTGCGCGGCACGTTCCTGGTGCTGGCGCAGTCGGCCAGACACCTTGATGCAGGCGGCCGCATCATCGCGCTTTCTTCCAGCGTGATCGCCAAGGCGTTCCCCTCCTACGGCCCCTACATCGCCAGCAAGGCCGGCGTGGAAGGCCTGGTGCACGTGCTTGCCAACGAGTTGCGCGGACGCGGCATCACGGTCAACGCCATCGCTCCCGGTCCGGTGGCAACCGAATTGTTTCTCAAGGACAAGTCCGACGAACTGATCGCGCAGATAGCCGGTCAGGCGCCGATGGAACGCATCGGCCAACCGGAAGAAATCGCTTCCGCCGTGTCATTTCTGGCCGGCCCCGATGGCGCCTGGGTGAACTCGCAGGTTGTCCGCGTCAACGGCGGGTTTGCGTGATCCAACGGAAAAGACCGTCCTGCCATTTGTAAACTTCAGAGGCCCGCCCGCCGGCTCACTCGTCTTGTGAATACAACGCGAGCCCGGAGCCGCTTGTCGGCGCCCTTGCCACCCCGTTTGTCGAGGAGTCGCGCATGCCCCGTTCCGTAAAACCCGTGACATTCACCCTTGGAGGCCGCCCCGTGAAGCGCCTCGGTTACGGCGCGATGCAGCTTGCCGGACGTGGCGTGTTCGGCCCACCCGATGACCGCGATGCGGCACTGAGCGTATTGCGCGAAGTCGTGGCATCCGGGATAAACCATATCGATACCAGCGATTTCTACGGCCCGCACGTTACCAATCAATTGATTCGCGAGGCGCTTGCGCCATATCCCGACAATCTTGTCATCGTCACCAAGATCGGTGCCCGGGGCGACGCGAACGGCGCGTGGCTGCCGGCTTGCTCGCGCGATGATCTGGCCCGGGCGGTACATGACAACCTGCACAGCCTCGGGCTGGACGTGCTCGACGTAGTCAATTTGAGGATCATGTTCGACGTGCACGGCCCCGCCGCAGGCTCGATCGAGGAACCCTTGACCGCGCTCGCCGAACTTCAGCGACAGGGCCTGGTGCGCCACATCGGCCTGAGCAACGTCACGCCGGCCCAGGTCGCCGAAGGCCGTCGCATTGCCGGCATTGCCTGCGTGCAGAACCATTACAACCTGGCGCATCGCGATGATGACGCGCTGATTGACGAGCTGGCCGGCGACGGCATTGCGTACGTGCCGTTTTTCCCGCTGGGCGGATTCAGCCCGTTGCAGTCGTCCACCTTGTCCGACGTCGCCGCGCGGCTCGATGCCACGCCGATGCAGGTTGCGCTGGCCTGGCTGCTGCAACGTTCACCGAACATCCTGCTGATTCCCGGCACCTCGTCCGTTGCGCATTTGCGCGAAAACATGGCCTGCGTTGAGCTGACACTCCCGGGGAGCGAACTGGCCCGGCTGGACAGCATCGCAAGGAGATAAATAACGGCCTTCAAATGCGCCAGGCCACGGGCATGGCAGTTTCCTCGTGCCAGCCATCACGGTCCCGTAGGCTTCAGCCGAATCAGTTCGTCCCGGCGCATTTCCGACAGGAGTCGGTCAGCAAGCCAAACAAGGCTAACTCACCGGATTTATTACCTTATGTTAAAGTTGTTGACGATATAATAACGTATGGTATAATTTCCATAGTTAACAAACTCCTGTCCGGCAATGAACGATTCATTCTCCCGCGTCGAAGAAGCGATCAGCAATTGCGCTCAGCGCACACCTACCTATCCACGGCACGAAATTCTGCTGACCAAGCTTTATGGTCATGTCTACAACCGGTTGATGGACTATCTGAATCGTCCGCTGAAGGAGCACGGGCTCAACACCACGCTGTTTTCCGCGCTGATGCAGATTTACGCGTCCGACGACAACCGCATCTCGCCGTCGGATCTGAGCGACGCGATTTTCTCATCGCGCACCAATGTCACGCGCCTGGCGGATGAACTGGTCAAAAACGGCTGGGTCACACGTCATGCCAGCCAGGAAGACCGGCGCAAGATGATCCTGTCGCTGACTCCGGAAGGCCTGGCACTGCTCGATCATGTGCTGCCCAGTCAGCGGGTCATCGTCAAGCAACTGTGGGCCGAGCTTGACGCCGCCGACCGCGACGCGATCGAGCGCCTGCTGCGCGGATTGCTCAACCGGCTCGATCACAGCCTGTCGTCGGGCACCGAACCATCCCGCATTCACGCCGATGACTGAATCCGTATCGAAATTGAACACGCGTGCGCGTCTCGCCACGGTGCTGGCGGTGGCGATGCTGGGCGCCGGCTGCGCCTCCTATTCCGGGATCGAACCACAATCGAAAATCGCGGCGGCACCCGACGCGGCGCTCACCGCCGGCAGCCCCGGCGCGCAGTGGCCTGCCGGCGACTGGTGGCAGTCATTCAAGGATCCGGTTCTCGATCGCCTGGTCGGGCGTGCGCTCGCCAATCAGCCGACGCTGCGCATCGCGCAGGCGCGGGTGCGCCGTGCGCAGGCCGACGTCGCCGCGGCCAGCGCCGAATTGATGCCATCGCTCGATACCAATGAATCAGCCGTGCGCCAGCGCTTTTCGGCAAACGGCTATTTCCCGGCACCGATCGGCGGCGGCACCTATACGGTGTACCAGGGCACGCTCGATTTTCATTACGAGTTCGATTTCTGGCACAAGAACCGCGACGCACTCGAGGCGGCATTGAGCGCTGCCGGCGCGGCGCAGGCAGATGCGGACGCGGCGCGGCTGGTGCTCGCATCCGGCATCGCGTCGACCTATTTCCAGTTGCGCTATGCGCTGGAACAGTCGGCGATCGCACACGAAGCGCTCGATCGCCGGCAGCAGCTGCTGAAGCTGACGCAGGACCGCACCGCGAGCGGACTGGAAAGCGAAGTCAGCGTCCGCCAGGCACAGGCCGAAGTGGAGCAGGCGCAGGTCGACATCGTCGGCGCCGATCGTACCGTCCAACTGCTGCGCAACCAGCTGGCCGCGCTGCTCGGCGCCGGACCGCAGGCGACGGCCGATACCGGCCGGCGCGCCGGTCATGGACTGCACACGGCGACACTGCCGCATGTGGTGCCGGCCGACCTGCTGGGCCGGCGTCCCGACATCGCGGCCAGCCGCGCGCGGGTCGAGGCCGCGGCCGCGCGCATCGGCGTCGCGAAGGCGCAGTTCATGCCGAACATCAACCTCGCCGCGTCGCTCGGGCTGCAAAGCATCGATCTCGGAACGCTGCTGACCGGCAACAGCCGGCTGTTCTCGTTCGGCCCGGCGCTGTCGCTGCCGATCTTCGAAGGCGGACGGCTGCGCGCCAATCTGAAGGCGAGCGATGCCGAATACGACATCGCCGTGGAACAATACAACCAGGCGGTGATCGATGCGGTGCGCGAAGCCGCCGATGCGATCACCAACTACCGCCACGCCACGCACGCGCTGGCGCCGGAAGACGCCGCGGTCGATGCGACCCGCCAGGCCTATCAATTGACGCTGTCGCGCTACAAGAGCGGCCTCAACAACTACCTCTCCGTGCTGATCGCCGAAAACAAGCTGCTGGAGCGGCGTTCGGCGCGCGCGCAACTCGCCGCCCGCCAGGTGGCGAGCCTGATCGACATTTACAAAGCGCTGGGCGGCGGCTATACGGCGCCGTCAGTCGCCGCCGCACATTAAGGATCCATCATGGAAGATACACAGAACTCGACTGCCGACCGCAACACTCTGCCACCGTCGGACGCTGCCAAAACCGAAGCTCCGGCCAATGGCAACGGTAATGGTAACGGCAAGCGCCGCAAGCTGTTGATCGGAATCACGCTGCTGTTCGTGATTGCCGGCGCCGGCTACTGGCTTTATCACCATTTCATCGGCCAGTTCCAGGAATACACCGACGACGCCTACGTCGAGGGCAACCTGGTGCAGCTGACGCCGCGCGTGACGGGCACCGTAGTCTCGATCAATGCCGACAACACCGATCTGGTGAAACAGGGCCAGACGCTGGTGGTGCTCGATGACACCGATGCGAAAATCGCGCTGCAGAAAGCCGAGGCAGCGCTCGGCGAAACGGTGCGCAAGGTGCAGCAGCTCTACGACAACGAAGGGCAGCTGAAAGCCAACGTCGCCGTCAAGAAAGCCGACCTGGCGAAGGCCGAGGACGATTACCACCGCCGCGCCAAGGCCCGCAACGGATCGGTGTCCGCCGAGGAAATCAGCCACGCCAAAACCGCAGTTGACGCGGCGCGCGCCGCGGTGACGCTGGCGCAACAGCAACTGAAAGCGGGACAGGCGCTGATCGCGAACACCAGCGTCGATACGCACCCGATGGTGCTGCAGGCCGAAGCCAAGGTGCGCGACGCCTATCTGGCGCTGAAACGCACGAAAATCGTGGCGCCGGTCACCGGCTACGTGGCGAAGCGCAGCGTGCAGCTCGGCAGCCGCGTGTCGCCCGGCACGCCGCTGCTGGCGATCGTCCCGCTGCACAATCTGTGGGTCGACGCCAATTTCAAGGAAGCGCAACTGGAGCACGTGCGCATCGGGCAGCCGGTCACGCTCACCGCCGATTTCTATGGCGGCAGCGTGCAATACGACGGCAAGGTGGTGGGTCTGGCACCCGGCACCGGCAGCGTGTTCTCGCTGCTGCCGCCGCAGAACGCGACCGGCAACTGGGTGAAAATCGTGCAGCGGCTGCCGGTACGCGTCTCCATCGATCCGAGCGAACTCGACAAGCACCCGCTGCGGCTCGGCCTGTCGATACGCGTCACCGTCAATACGCACGATCGCAACGGTCCGGTACTGGCCCAGGCGCCTACCGACACGACCGTCTATACGACCCCCGTGTACGACAGCGAGATGAGCGAAGCCGATGCGCTGGTGGCGCACATCGTCCAGGAAAATCTCGGCGTGTCGGCGCCGCACCGGCTGACCGGCTCTCCGCAGAGCGCGATCTCGCAAAGCCGGCATCCGGCGCGCAACAACGGCTGAGACATTACCCATGGGCAACCACGCGCCCTATCGCGGCGTGGCGCTGGCGCTGATCACGATCGCGCTGTCACTGGCCACGTTCATGCAGGTGCTCGACACGTCGATCGCGAACGTGTCGCTGCCGACGATCGCCGGCGATCTCGGCGTCAGCCCGCAGCAGGGCACCTGGGTGATCACGTCGTTCGCGGTCAGCAACGCGATCATGCTGCCGCTGACCGGCTGGCTGTCGCGGCGTTTCGGTGAAGTACGCCTGTTCGTGGCCGCGACGCTGATGTTCTCCCTCGCTTCATGGGCCTGCGGGCTGTCAGCCACCCTGCCGATGCTGCTGACCTTTCGCGTCATTCAGGGTGCCGTCGCCGGACCGATGATTCCGCTGTCGCAAACACTGCTGCTGTCGAACTATCCGCCGGAGAAAAAAGGCATGGCGTTGGCGCTGTGGTCGATGACAGTGGTGGTGGCGCCGATCTGCGGCCCCATCTTCGGCGGCTGGATTTCGGACAATATCGGCTGGCCGTGGATTTTCTACATCAACGTGCCGGTGGGACTGCTCGCCTCCTACGTCACGTGGATGATGCTGAAGGATCGCGAATCGGAGCGCGCGAAGGTGCCGGTCGACAGAATTGGCCTCGGCCTGCTGATCGTCGGCGTCGGCTGCCTGCAGGTGATGCTCGACAAGGGCAACGAGCTCGACTGGTTCAGTTCGAATGAAATCATCACCCTCACCGTGATCGCGACGATCGCGGTGATTTTCTTCATCGCCTGGGAACTTACCGACAAGCATCCGGTGGTTGACCTGACGTTATTCGCCCAGCGCAACTTCGCGATCGGCACCATCGCGATCACGCTCGGCTATCTGTTGTTCTTCAGCAATGCGGTGATCTATCCGCTGTGGCTGCAGCGCATGGTCGGCTA
>JBDZVW010000375.1:0-2978 GCA_040255885.1 Betaproteobacteria bacterium | reverse complement strand
ACGAGGCCGGCGGTCAGGCCTATATCGGCTCGCTGGCGCTGAACACGCCGAGTGCCGCCAATATCCGGCGCTACGCCGAGATCGTGCGCGAGCGTTCGATCATGCGCCGACTGGCCGAGGTCGGGACCGAAATCGCCGATTCCGCCTACAGCCCGAGCGGGCAGTCGGCGGACCAGCTGCTCGACCACGCCGAAAGCAAGGTGTTCGAGATCGCGGAAGCCGGCGCGCGCGGGCGCCAGGGGTTTCTGCAGATGCAGCCGTTGCTGACGCAGGTGGTGGAACGCATCGACACCCTCTACAACCGCGACAATCCGACCGACATCACCGGTGTCGCGACCGGCTTTTCGGATCTCGACCGCATGACTTCCGGCCTGCAGCCGGGCGAGCTGGTCATCGTCGCCGGGCGGCCGAGCATGGGCAAGACCGCGTTTGCGCTCAATGTCGCCGAGCACGTCGGGCTCGACGTGAAGCTGCCGGTGGCGGTATTCAGCATGGAAATGGGCGGCACGCAGCTGGTGATGCGCATGCTGGGCTCGACCGGCCGGCTCGATCAGCACAAGCTGCGCACCGGCCAGCTGCACGACGACGACTGGCAGCGGCTGACCGGTGCCGTCGGCAAGCTCAACGAGGCGCCGGTGCATATCGACGAGAGCGGCGCGCTGAATGCGCTGGAGCTGCGGGCCCGCGCTCGCCGCCTGCATCGCCAGTGCGGCGGCCCGGGACTGGGACTGATCGTCGTCGACTACCTGCAATTGATGTCGGCCGCGTCACAGGGCGAGAACCGCGCCACTGAAATTTCGGAGATTTCGCGCTCGCTGAAAGGATTGGCGAAGGAGCTCAACGTGCCGGTAATGGCGCTGTCGCAGCTCAATCGCGGCCTCGAGCAGCGCCCCAACAAGCGTCCGGTAATGTCCGACCTGCGTGAGTCCGGCGCCATCGAGCAGGATGCCGACGTCATCCTCTTCATCTATCGTGATGAAGTCTACAATCCGGACACGCAGGACAAGGGCATTGCCGAAATCATCATCGGCAAGCAGCGCAACGGCCCGATCGGCACCATCAAGCTGACCTTCCTCGGCCAGTACACGCGCTTCGAGAATCACACGCAGCTCGACCCGTATTGACCATCGTGGCGTGTCGCGTGACGGCCGCACGCATCACTGCGGCTGACCGGACACGACACCGCGCGGCCGGCGCCGCCAGCGCGCCGCAGCGGCGTGGCCAACAGGCCGCCGGCGCCCGGCGTAGATCAACAACAGCGCCAGCAGCGCCGGCAGCGCCAGCAGCCAGCGCAAATCGGTCTGCACCGGCTGCGCGAGCGCGATGCCGGAGTCGGCCAGCGCGCGCGTGATCGAATCCGCATCATCGAGTCGGCGATAGGCGAGGCCGGTGGTGGCCGCGAGCTGCTTCAGGTAATCCTGTTTCAGCGATGACAATTGCTCGGTGCCGGTCGGCTGGCGGATCGCGATCGGCTTGCCTTGCGGCGTGACCAGCGGCTCGCCGGCTTCGCGCGACAGGCTGTAGGAATCGGTCTGCTGCACGTCCTGCGGCTGCCAGTAGCCGAGCGGACGGCCCTGCGGATCGAACTTCGGAATCGGCGACAGCGTAAAGCCGCCGGCACCGATGATCACGCCCTTGATCTTGCCCGGCGTGCCGCCGAACTGCGGCGCGAACGCGGGATTCACCGGCGGCGATTCCTGGCCGTCGGTGATGAACACCAGCGCCGGCGGCGGCGTCAGCGTCTGCATCACGTCGATGCCCGAATACAGGCCTCTCGCCACCGCGCTGTAATCCTCCCATGCCATGCGATTGTTGATGCGGCCGAGCGTGTCGAGCAGTTCGTCGTAGTCGGTGCAGACGTCAACCGGTGTCAGCAGCGGCAATGAACGGTTGGCGGTAAAGATCGCCAGGCCGGCTTGCGATCCGCACGGCATGTCGTCGAGTGCGCGGCGCAATGCGCGCTTCGCGAACGCGATGCGGCTCACCGGCCGGCCATCGACGCGGTAGTCGCGGGTGCCCATGCTTTGCGTGATGTCGAGCACGAACATCACGCGGTAGACGTGGCGCGCAACCGGTGCCGCCGGATGCAGGAACGTCAGTGCCAGCATGACGCTCGCGAACGCCGCCAGCGCCAGGCCGCGATTGGCGGTGAAAAGATCGCGCGCGCGGTGAACGAGGTTCATGGCAGAAAGCCGATGCCGCGCATCGTCGCTTGCGCGCGCCGGCTGTTCAGCGGCGGCGGCTTGGCTTCAGCGTCGCCATTTTCGGGATCGGGAAACAGCCGCAGCGCGCGTTCGAGGTTGTAGCGTGCGTCCCAGTTGGCGCTGTCGGCGCGCAGCAGATCGCGATAGTTCTGCTTTGCCAGCTCGACCAGCGGCAATGCCTGATCCGGCTGTCCGGCACGCTGCAGCGCGTAGCCGCGGCGCAGGTAGAGATTCGCGGTGTTGTAGCGCGCGTCCGCGCGCAGCGCGACGCCGCCGCCGTCGGCGGCCTGCTGGTAGAGCGCCAGCGCCTGCTGCGTGCGGCCGGCCGCAGCCAGCGCGTACGCGTTCGCAAAGGCGATCTGCGGCGCGCTGCCGCGAGCCCTGTCGGCGTGCCCGGCGGCGATCTGGGCATTCACGCGTTGTGCACGCCGCAGTTGCAGGCCGTCGTGCACGGCGAGCGCGGCGAGTGCCGCCAGCGCCAGTGCCGGGATCCAGCGCCGCGGACTCATCGCGTACGCCGCCGCATCAGCGCGTACGCGGCGGCGAGCAGCAGCGTGCCCGCCAGCGCGAGCCCGTAGCACAGGTCCGACAGGCTGCGCCGCGGCACCCGTTCGCTGTAGCGCAGCGGCAGGTTCTGCAACCGGCCGACGTCGGCGATTGCGCGTTTCAGTGCCTGCGGGTTTTCCGCCTGATAGGCGCGATACGGTGTGCCGGTGTGCGCGAAAAACTGGTTCAGAAAATGTTCCGGCACGGTATCCGCGTCACCGGAGCCGA
>JBDZVW010000374.1:0-2978 GCA_040255885.1 Betaproteobacteria bacterium | reverse complement strand
ATGATGGGCGGAGGTGGCTGGTAATGGAACGCAAAACGGTCGATCTGTGGGTCGGGTTATTCGTTGCCGCGGGCCTGCTGGCGATCCTGCTGCTGGCGCTCAAGGTGGGCAACCTCGGCAGCTTCAGTTTCGGCGATCACAATTACGTGGTGTATGCCGATTTCGGCAACATCGGCGGGCTCAAGGTGCGCGCGCCGGTGAAGAGCGCCGGCGTCGTCGTCGGCCGCATCGCGTCGATCGGATTCGACAACCAGCGCTTCCAGGCGCGGGTGGTGCTCGACATCGACCGCCGCTATCAATTTCCGAAAGACACCGCGGCGAAGATCCTGACCGCGGGATTGCTGGGCGAGCAGTACGTCGGGCTCGAGGCCGGGGGGGATACGAAGATGCTGAAGCAGGGCGACACCATCCGGCTGACGCAGTCGGCGGTGGTGCTGGAAAACCTGATCGGCCAGTTCCTGTACAGCAAGGCCGCCGGCGGCGGCTCGCAGGGTTCCGGTGCCGCTCAGTCCGGCTCGCTGCATTGATGCCGGCCATGCCACTCACGAGAGGACACAGACCATCATGAAATCATTTTTCTGCATGCTGTTTGGCGCAACCCTGTTTTTTGCCGGGGGGCTCGCCGCAACCGCCGCAGCGGCGGAGACGCTGGGGCCGGAGGCGCTGGCAAAAAGAGTCACCGACGACGTATTGTCGGCGGTGCGCTCGGACGCGGCGCTGCGGCATGGCGACAAGCAGAAACTGCTCGAGCTGGTCGAATCGAAGGTGCTGCCGCATTTCGATTTCCACCGCATGACCCAGCTCGCGATGGGGCGCAACTGGCGCAAGGCGAATGCGCAGCAGCAGCAGACGCTAATCAAGCAGTTCCGCGACCTGCTGGTGAACACCTACACCAATGCGTTCACGCAGTACCGCGATCAGACCGTGACTTACATGCCGGTGCGCATGCAGCCTGGCGACACCGACGTCACGGTGCGTTCGCGCATCAACCAGCCCGGCGGCCAGCCGATTCCCGTCGATTACGCGATGGAAAAACTGAGCGACGGCTGGAAGGTCTATGACGTCACGATCGAAGGCATCAGCCTGGTCCAGACTTATCGGGGCACCTTCGACCAGGAAGTGCAGCGCGGCGGAGTCGACGGGCTGATCAAGGCGATCACCGCCAAGAACCAGGCGCTGCGGGCGACGCGCCAGCAGGGACAGTAAGCGGCGCAATGATCACGGGGGGCGATGGCCGCTTCCGGCTGGAAGGGCGGGTCGACATGAACAATGCCGATGCGATCCTCAGGGAGGGAGCGCGGCAGCTGTTCAACGGCCGTCCGGCCACCATCGACCTGGGCGGCGTGACGGCCGTCGATTCCGCCGCCGTCAGTCTGCTGCTCGAATGGCAGCGCACCGCGGCCGCAGCCGGGCAGCCCATCCAGTTCGTCAATCTTCCGGCTGCGCTGCGCAGCCTGGCCGAGCTGTACGGCGTATCCGATCTGATCACCGCCGCCGATTCGTCGGAGGGTAAAAAAGCTTGACCACAGAGACACAGAGGCACAGAGGGGACGCAGAGAAGGACATTACCGGCCGGGTCCGAGTGCAGCGTAACGTCCCGTGATGTCTTACGGCGTTCCGTCACGTTCGGCCAATCGCGTTCCCGAATTCACAGTGTTTTCTTTGCGCCCTTTTGCGCCCCTTTGCGGCCTCTGCGCTTTGGCGATTATAGATTTTTGTTGATTTTGATTTGCGCTTTCAAAGATTTTCTCCGTGCCTCTGTGTCTCTGTGGTTAATAACAAACCCATGCTTCCCGCCATTGCCGTCGAAAACGTCGTCAAGGACTACGGCGATTTCCGCGCGCTCGATGGCGTCAGCCTCGAAGTCGAGCAAGGCGAGTTCTTCGGGCTGCTCGGTCCCAACGGCGCCGGCAAGACCACGCTGATCAGCATTCTCGCCGGGCTGGCGCTGGCGTCCGGCGGCAGCGCGCGGGTGATGGGACACGACGTGGTGCGCGACTATCGTGCGGCGCGGCGCATGCTCGGCGTGGTGCCGCAGGAACTGGTGTTCGACCCGTTTTTCACGGTGCGTGAAACGCTGACGATCCAGTCCGGCTATTACGGCGTGCGCGACAACGGCGCGTGGATCGATACTGTTCTCGAACATCTCGACCTGACCGGCAAGGCCGACGTCAACATGCGCGCGCTGTCCGGCGGCATGAAGCGCCGCGTGCTGGTGGCGCAGGCGCTGGTGCACAAGCCGCCGGTGATCGTGCTCGACGAGCCGACCGCCGGCGTCGATGTCGAATTGCGCCAGGGATTGTGGAAATTCGTGCGCCAGCTGAACAACGAAGGCCATACCATCGTGCTGACGACCCATTATCTGGAAGAGGCGGAGGCACTGTGTCATCGCATCGCGATGCTGAAAGCGGGGCGTATCGTTGCGTTCGATACCACCGCCAACCTGCTGCGTACGTCGCCCGGCTGCTATATCCGGCTGCGGGTCGCACCGGACCGGCTGCCGCCCGAGCTGCAGCGCCAGGTGGCCGAGGCGCACGACGGCCGCTACACGATAATCGTGCCGGACTATGCGCAGGTCGAGCGCGTGCTGGCGCAACTGCGTGCGGCCGGGATCGAATTGCAGGAGCTGGAAGTGACGCGCCCCGATCTTGAAGAAGTATTCGTCAACATCATGGGGGACGGGCCGTGACCGGCTTCCGTACGCTGTTCTACAAGGAATGGCTGCGCTTCTGGAAAGTGGGCGTGCAGACGATCTTCGCGCCGGTGCTCACCGCGCTGCTCTACCTGCTGGTGTTCTCGCATGCGCTGCGCCATCACCCCGACATTTTCCCGGGCGTATCGTATGCGGCGTTCCTGGTGCCCGGCCTGGCGATGATGTCGGTGCTGCAGACGTCGTTCGCGAACGGCTCGTCGAGCCTGATGCAGTCGAAGATGACCGGCAACATCGTGTTCATCCTGCTGCCGCCGCTGTCGCACCG
>JBDZVW010000058.1:5701-11512 GCA_040255885.1 Betaproteobacteria bacterium | reverse complement strand
CACGGTTTCAGCGACCCGCTCGCCGCTGTCCGCCCGCTTCAGCGTATCGACCACCGGCAGCGCCAGCAGGCCGCCGGTTTCATCGTCCTGCAGTGTTTCGATCAGCCGCGCCAGCGCCGCTGCGGCAAGGCATGGGCGCGCCGCATCATGCACCACCACCCAGTCATTGGCATCGATCGCATCGGAGGCAGCAAGCAGACCGTTGAAAACACTGGCGGCGCGTGTTGCGCCGCCGCAATAAAGCGGCGCGATGCGTTGCGAGTACGGCCCCCAGTCGATCATGGCGAAACGCCGGTCACCGGGAGCCAGCACAATCAGCACGTGACCGATTTGCGGATGCGACAGGAGCCGCCCGACCGCGTGGTACAGCAGCGGGCGATCATGCAGCATCAGGTACTGCTTCGGCATTTCACCGCTCATCCGGGAGCCATTGCCGGCCGCCGGAATCAGCGCATGATATTTCGGCATCAAGGAAAACAATCGTGAAGTTTTTTCGATTGTAACAGGCGCCGCAGGCGGCCTTGCGCACCGCCATGCGAGGGGTTCCGTTGCCGGGCGTCAATACTATAATGACCCGGTAAGTTTCAGTCGGAGCACGAAGCAATGATCCAGACACGTTCCCCGGCGGTTGCCGGGACATTCTATCCGGCGGACCGCGAACAGCTCGCCGGAATGCTGGCCAACTGGCTCGATACGGGCGAGGACGGTGTGCCGGCGCCAAAGGCGCTGATTGCACCACATGCCGGCTACATTTATTCGGGACCGGTCGCAGGCCGCGCCTATGCCCGTCTCGCCGCCGCGCGCAGCCGCATTACGCGCGTCGTACTGGCTGGGCCGGCACACCGCGTCGCCGTCCGCGGCCTCGCATTGCCCGGCGTCGATGCCTTTGCCACGCCACTCGGAACAGTGCCGCTCGACCGTGAGGCGATCGCGGCGATCGCCGGTCTTCCGCAGATCACGGTGAGTGTCGCCGCGCATGCATGGGAACATTCGCTCGAAGTGCATCTTCCGTTTCTGCAGACCGTGCTCGACCGGTTCACGCTGGTGCCGCTGGTGGTCGGCGATGCCGAGCCGGCCGCGGTCGAAGAAGTATTCGATCGTCTGTGGGGAGGCCCGGAAACGCTGATCGTGGTCAGCTCGGACCTGTCGCATTACCTGTCATACCGTACCGCGCAAACGGTCGATCATGAGACGGCGCAGGCGATACTCGAACTGCACGCCGGCATCACGCACCAGCAGGCATGCGGCGCAACTCCCGCCAACGCGCTGCTGCACGCTGCGCGCCGACGCGGGCTGGCGCCTGCTCTGATCGATCTGCGCAATTCGGGCGACACGGCCGGCGACAAGGAGCGCGTCGTCGGCTACGGTTCATTCGCATTCACGGAAGCCGTCGATGAGCACTGACGGCAACGTGCTGCTGGCGATTGCACGCGCCGCGATTGCGCACGAATTCGGACATGCGCAGCCTGTCGACGACAGCGCACCGTGGCTGCTGCAGCCCGGCGCGTGCTTCGTCACACTCACGCGCAAGCAGCACTTGCGCGGCTGCATCGGCAGCCTGCAGGCGGAGCGCCCACTGCTGGATGACGTACGGAAGAACGCACTGGCGGCCGCATTCCACGATCCGCGTTTCGATCCGCTGACCGAAGCCGAATTCGCGGAGATTGCGCTGGAGATTTCGCTGCTGTCGGCGATAGAGCCGATCCGCTTCACCAGCGAAGACGACGCAATCGGACAGTTGCAACCGCACATCGACGGCGTGATCTTCGAATATGGCCACCATCGCGGCACCTATCTGCCGCAGGTGTGGGAAAAGCTGAGTGAACCGCGGGAGTTCCTCACCAGTCTCAAATACAAGGCGGGACTGCCGCCCGATTTCTGGGATGCGGAAGTGAAGCTGGCGCGCTACGCCGTCACTTCGTGGTGCGAGTCGGACAGCCATAGAGACTAGTTTTCGCCTGCGCAATCTGTCGCACATACGAACATTCATGGCACGGCATCCAATGCGCGATTACCCCGGACGCTGGTGGCACATGCTCGACAACGGCCGCCTGCAGTGCGATCTGTGTCCGCGCGACTGCCGCCTGCACGAAGGCCAGCGCGGCGCGTGCTTCGTGCGCCAGCGCGTGGACGACCGCATGGTGTTGACGACGTGGGGACGCTCATCGGGTTTCTGCATCGATCCGATCGAGAAGAAGCCGCTCAACCAGTTCCATCCCGGATCGAGCGTGCTGTCATTCGGCACCGCCGGCTGCAATCTGGCGTGCAAATTCTGCCAGAACTGGGACATCAGCAAATCGCGCGAGATGGACACGCTGGCCGATGCCGCGTCGCCGGACGCGATTGCCGACGCTGCGCTCGCCAACGATTGCCGCAGTGTCGCGTTCACCTACAACGATCCGGTGATCTTCGCCGAATACGCGATCGACATCGCCGACGCCTGCCATGAACGCGGCGTAAAGACGGTCGCCGTCACCGCCGGCTATGTTCACGACCAGCCACGGCGCGAGTTCTACGCCAAAATGGACGCGGCGAACGTCGATCTGAAGGGCTTCACCGATGCCTTTTATCAGAAGCTGTGCGGCGCGAAACTGCAGCCGGTACTCGACACTCTGGCTTACCTGAAACACGAAACCGACGTCTGGTTCGAGATCACTACGCTGCTGATTCCGGGAAAGAACGACTCCGACGAGGAGATCACCGCCGAATCGAAGTGGATAGCGCACGAGCTCGGCCCCGACGTGCCGCTGCACTTCACCGCGTTTCATTCCGATTACAAGATGATGGACACGCCGTCCACTCCTGCACAGACACTGACGCGTGCGCGCCACATCGCACTCGCCGCCGGCCTGCATTACGTTTATACCGGCAATGTCCACGACGAGGAAGGCGGCACGACGTTCTGCCCGGGCTGCCGTTCGGCGCTGATCGTGCGCGACTGGTATCGGATTCTTGATTACCGGGTAACGCCGGACGGCCGTTGCCCCGATTGCCGTACGCCTGTCGCGGGCAGCTACGGAAGGTTCGAGCGGGCATTCGGGCGACGACGCATACCGCTCGCGATCCATCGCGGCGCGGGAGTTTAGCGGCACGCCGCGACACATATATTGCACTGCGATAGCCGACATCCGAGCCGTCCTGTTCCAAGGCGATTGATGGCGACTGCACCGCAAAAAAATCGACACCGGCACTCATCGTTCGCCGCCTTGCCCTTTCGTCATCAAACCTTTCTGGAATATATATATCGTACAACGATATATAAAAATACACGCCAAAAGTGAACGCGGGCGATTAGACTTATGTCATAAGACAACAATATGCCGACCCTGCGTTGCGAGGCGTTTTCTCTCTCACGCAACAGCGGGCAAGCTGTCATGGCGTGTATCCGGAGGAGGATGGCTTTGATATTCCGGAAGCCCTGAACTATGGAGGGAACACCATGGCTATGAAATACCGCAGTTTTTTTTCGTTGTTGTATGGCGTTGTCAATGCCGTCGTGCTCGGCAGCATGGTACCGACCGCCCCTCTCGCGATGGCGGCACAGTCGGCCAACACGGCGTCGGAATCGTCGGCATCCGCCTGGCCGTCGCAGCAGAATTATGTCAATGCCGCACAGGACAACAAGGACTGGATCCTGCCGGCGAAGGATTACAGCAACAACCGCTACATCTCCGCCAGCCAGATCACGCCACACAACGTCAATCAGCTCGACCGGGTGTGGCGCTTCGTCATACCGGACGATTCGCCGATCGAAACCGCGCCGATCGTCTGGCACGGCACCATCTACATCACGTCGGCACACGATCACGTCTATGCGGTGGACGCAAAGACCGGCACGCTGAAATGGTCGTTCGAGGACAACCCGCACGTGATCTCGTTCGCCGCCAACCGCGGCGTCGGGCTGATGGACGGCAAGGTCTACATCGGCACGCTGGACGGTCACCTGATCGCGCTCGACGCGAAGACCGGCAAGAAAGTGTGGGATGTTGTCGCGGTGCACGATACCAGCAACACCTTTTACAGCATGGCGCCGGTGCCGTACAAGAACATGCTTCTGCTCGGCGCATCGAACGGCGACTGGGGTGGTGTCGGCTATATCACCGCGTTCAATCCGGACAACGGCAAGCGCATCTGGGAGTGGAAAACCGTGCCGGGGCCCGGCGAACCGGGCAACGACACCTGGAGCGGCGACTCTTGGAAGCGCGGTGGCGCAGCAACCTGGGGCGGCGTCGCGATCGACCCCAAGACCGATACGATCTATCTGGATCTTGGCAACCCGCAGCCGGATTTTCTCGGCACCGTGCGCAAGGGCAAGAACCTCTACAGCAATTCGATGGTGGCACTCGACATCTCCGGCGACAAGCCGAAGATGAAGTGGTACCACCAGTTCATCCCGCATGACACCCATGACTGGGATCCGGCGATGGGGCCGGTACTGTTCAAGGGCAAGGTCGACGGCGAGGAACGCAACCTGGTGGCGGCGGGCGACAAGGCCGGCAATTTCTGGATACTCGATGCCGACAACGGCAAGCTGGTTGATCACACCGTGGTCAGCTTCCAGCACAACCAGAACACCGAGCCCAGCAAAAACGGCAACGTCGCGTGCCCCAACACCAACGGCGGTGTCGAGTTCCACGGCGGCACTTATGATCCGAACACCAACACCTTCTTCGTGCCCAGCACCAACCAGTGCGGCTTCTGGCAGTCATCGGGCAAGGTGACCTACATCGCCGGCACCTTCTACCTCGGCGGCGCGTTTCCGAAGCTGGTCGGGCCCGACACCGGCTGGTTCAACGCGATCGACGTTTCGACCGGCGCGTTCAAATGGCGCCATCACTTCGATCTGCCGGCCAACGGCGGCGCACTGGTGACGTCGACCGGGGTGGTGTTCACCGGCGAGATCGGCGGTGACTTCGACGCGTTTGACACCCAAACCGGGAAGATGCTGTGGCACTACGATACCGGCTCGACGATCAATGCACCGGCCGCCGCATTCCTGGACGACGGCACCGAGTACGTGATCGTCGCATCAGGCGAGCCCGGCAACATGAAGGTGCCGGAACTGACGAAAACCAACGACGGTTCCATGCTGTCAGCGTTTGCGCTGAAATCGGCGGCCGAGAAAAAGCCGACGATGTAGCCGCGCATGATGCCACGGCACAGCAACGACGGCAGCGCACGCGTCACCGTAACAGCGGGCGCTGCCGCCGCATTTCTTCTCTTCTGCCTGTCAGCGGCCGGCGCAACGCCGACCGCCGCCGCCAATGGGCACGCCCGCGCACTGGCGGCGCTTGCCGACGTCAATGCGGCGATCACCGAAATCGTCAACGCAGAAAACAGTACCGCGAGCGGCCCGCTTTCGTACAAACGTGCGGCGCATCGCGCGATCAACGCACTGGTCGGAGAATCAGACTCGCTTTTCGATCGCAGCAGCGGCAATCCCGGCGACACTGACGGTACGATCGGACATCTGGACGCACTGCTGCACCGAAGCGGCACGCCGGCATGGCAGAACACCATCGGCGGCGCCGACGCCAACGCGCACTCCGCGGTCGCGAGCCTGCGCACTGCATTGAAGGCGCGCGAACTTTCGGAATTTCAATTCGACGTCACCGATGCGCTGACCAGCCTGCTGGTGGCGCGCGGCCGGCCCGGCCAAAGCGACGCGCTGGGCGGCCTCGAAGGCGCACTGGCGACAACGATGCTCGGCGTGCCACCCGGCGCACACATTGTGTCGGCATGCGACAACAGCACCGACGCTCCGGCGTACGCAACCGTCGGCGGCTACCTGATCTATGTCGCAGTGCCCGC
>JBDZVW010000058.1:0-5601 GCA_040255885.1 Betaproteobacteria bacterium | reverse complement strand
CGCCATCGCCAGCGACGGCAATGTCGCCGAAGTCAACGCCTCAGCCCGCTGCAAAACACCAAACACAGAATGACGCGCCTGCACTCTATACCGGGGCACAAGCACAGGCTGGCAAGTCCGTCTATGCCGCGAATTGCGTGAGCTGCCACGGCACCAAGCTGCAAGGCACTGCTGCGCCCGCCGTGGCCGGTGCCGACTTCCTGACCACCGCCCACAACAACGGCTGGACACTGCAAACCCTGCAGGCGCTCGTCACCAACAACATGCCGTTCAACTCGCCGGGATCGCTGTCGCCGAAACAATACTCTGAAGTGATCGCCTTCCTGCTCGCCGCCAACTGTTACCCGGCCGGCGACAAACCGTTTCCCGCCGCCGACGATCCGAACCTTGCGAAAATTCCACTCGCCCCGCTTGCCGGAACTGACAGCCAGCTCTCCAAACCCGGCGCCTGCATGACGCGGGGCGGCGCAGGCAAGTAGTATCCATCGGCATTACCTCCCGTCCGGGCGTTTGCGGACGACGCATCGCCGCATGGCATCTGCGCCGCGAATTACGTGGACGCATTGCCCGTTTCGGCCAAGCCGACATTTCTGCAGTATATATTCAGTATTGCCAGCTTCTGAAGTGGGCCGAAAATCATACCTGCGCACCAAATAACATTAATTTCCCATCGCTACTAATTTCACTTAACGTATGTTCTACTGCCTGATAATATTACATTTGCATTTTCGTGCGAGGAGCAGATGTGACGACTCGTAATGAGCATATCCTGATTCTTTGCAAGACATATCCGTCACCCAGCGCAAAGCATGCGGAGACGTCATGCGTTGCGGGTATCACCGAAAAGGGCGAATTGTTGCGGCTGTATCCGGTACCGTTCCGTCTCATTGGAAACGATCAGCAGTTTCGCAAATGGCAATGGATCGACGCACGGATACGCCGTGCCACCGATGACCGGCGTAAGGAAAGTCACCGAATTTACGTGGACACGATCGAGTTGGGTGATGTAATACCGACCGCACACGATTGGCAGCAGCGGCGTTTGTGGCTGGAGAAGCTTCCTCTTTTCGAAGACTTCAATAAATTGGAACAGACGCGGCGTAAAAACGACGGGCCGACACTTGCTTTGCTCCATCCCGGCCGCTTGATCGGGCTTGATATCGGCAGCGCTGGCAGTCCCGATTGGTCTGCGGAAGAAAAAGCCAAACTACTGAAACTCCAGACACAGGGTAACCTGTTCAAGGAAGCCGACAGTGATCTTCGCTTGTTGCGCAAGCTGCCTTTCGACTTCCATTATCGTTACGAGTGCGCTACGCCAGATGGAATCAAGAATTACCGCCACAAAATCGTGGACTGGGAAATCGGAGCGCTGTACTGGAACGTACGGCGAAAACACGGCAGCGCCTGGGAAGCTCCGTTCCGCACCAAGATTGAAATCGACTTGGCAGGTCGAGAACTCCTGTTCCTGATGGGCACCATTCATCGGTTCCCCGATCAATGGCTAATCGTAAGCCTGCTCTATCCGCCTAGGCAGCAACTCGACGCGCCAAATCAGGGATCATTGTTTGCGCCGTAACATGTACTACGCTTGGGGCGCCGGCCTCAACTGCGGCACGAGCAACCATACTACGATGGCACCGAGTAAAATCGGCTTCAAAACACAGTAAACAGACGGCAGTAGCACGCGCCAGTTTGGCGAGCTCGTTTACGGAAGCGTCCTGGGTTCCAAGATAGCTGGCAAAGTCACGCGTGTAGCGCTGCCAATCACCATCAGCCTTGTAACGGTTGCGAACGGATTTGGGGCAGCCCAACGCAGGCATATGCACATAGGCGATTTCGTAACAGGCGAGCGCAACGGCGAGTGAGCGCTTTGAAAAACCTCGCTTGCGAGATAATGGTAATTCGCGAACATCAACTACTGTACGCAGGCCAATTTCTGCCAATCGCTTGAGAAAAGGCTCGATCGTCTGACCTTCGTAGCCGACAGTATAGAGATGCTTAGGAGTGCTCATAACGGGACAATATTACTGAAATCGAAAGCAGCATGTCGATGTAGAACCACTCACCATGATGGGAATTTTCGGCGCGAGCAGACGGCACTTGTAAAGGCATCGACAATCATACTGCAGAACAAAATTATCGAGAAAGTGTAGCAAAATAAGCTACATTTGTAGCTGAAATGAGAGCAAAACCGCCAATTGAGCTTGGAACTCTGTTTTTCGGCATCTACTGCCGATAAGCGCTGGCACTGCTGCCCACCCCGACGAGTCTTACCATTTGCGTGAACTGGCGCGGATCCCCGCACTCTGCCCGGCACGCTCCTTCGTGAGTTAACGCAACTCGTTAAGGCAGGCGTACTTTCCCGCGAAAAGATCGGAAACCTGGTGCGCTACGAGGCTAATCGCGAATCACCAAAAGCATCATTTGAAGAAGCTTTCATTATTCGGCTCGGTAATGCGCGAGGATTTCTAGCCGGACAAGTCTCCGAGCCTCTTCAAGATCGTTGATCTTCGCGATGAGCTATCGAAGTTATTCAAGGGGTGGAAAGTGGATGTGGTAACCCCCGCAGCACTCCAAAACCCGTATCGCCGCAGGGAATCGAGCCCGATCTGGAGTCAATCCATGTGTCCGGCTGATCGTGACGCAGCGCTGCTGTGGAACATGTTGCACGCGTGCCACGACATCAGAAAGTTCACACGGCATGTTAATCGGGAACAAAGAAAGCGATATATCAACTCCATGATCTTGGAAATTCCTGGATAAACGGGTTTTTTGGCATTCGGGCGGAACAAGTCGCCGCTCGGGTACGTCATAGTTGGTTCAGATCGACATATTGTGTCTCGCTCGAAGCGTATACTGGAAAAATGATGAAGAACGCGACTGACAAACAGATTCAGGGCAATCAGCTCAGCCTTGCCATATTTGCGGTAATCATGACGCTCACCGCGATCGTGCTCTGGATATCAATCAGCGGGCAACCGTGGCCGACGTGGCTGCTGGCGCTGGCGGCGGTTCTTTAGGCCGCGAACGGCCGCTCGGCGCCGGTACCCGCAGTACGTCGGCAGCCACCCGCCATGTGCCGGCACACCGGCAGTTTCTGGCGCGCCAGCCCGCTACCCGTTCAAAACCAGCTCCTGCGCCCATTCCAGCACATGGACGAGGCGCGCCGGCAGCAGGTCTTCCGCTTCGTCAAAGCTGACCCAGCGCCATTCGTGGTGCTCGGGCCGGCCGAGTTCGGGTGAAACCGGCAGCTCGATTTCGGCAGTCTGCGTTTCGGCAAGGTAATAGCGCGAAATCTTGCTGTTCGCGTAGGGCAGCGTTTCGCGATAGCCGTCGCCGAACGGAAAATCGAAATCGGCAAGCCCGGTTTCTTCACGCACTTCACGGCATGCCGCATCGAACTGGTCCTCGCCAGGCTCCACCAGGCCCTTCGGAAAATCCCAGTTACGGAACGCACGCAGCACCAGGATGCGCGCGCCGTCCGCGGTGCGGCGGAATACGACGGCGCCGGCCGATCGGGGATGTTGCTGATTCATTGGAATTTCATTCATCTGGAAAGCAGTCCGACAGACACGATTGAAATGCCTTTTTACCGCCCCCATGATAGAGGATATCTTCAAATGATGGCTATCCGATGACTTCGCGCGACGCTTACAACTGGATGTGGCATGAAGCGCTCGACCTGATGGATCAGGCGGAGCGCCTGCACCGGCAGTTTTTCGGCCCGTCCACCACCCGCACGGCAGCCCCGTCATGGGAGCCGCCCATCGACGTGATCGAAACCGAAGACGGACTGGAAGTCAGCATCGCGCTGCCCGGCGCCGCGCCCGAACACGTCACGATCGCGCTGGAAGACGGCGTGCTGACGGTGGCAGCAATGCGCCCGTTTCCGGCCTGTGCGCGGCCGGCACGCATTCACCGCATCGAAATTCCGTACGGGCGTTTCGAGCGGCGTATCGCATTGCCGACGCGCATGCTGGGGCTGAGCGGAAAAACGCTGACCGACGGATGCCTCACCCTGACCTTCACCAGACGGAAGGAAACGCTATGAATTTGGGCCCCAGGTTGCACATGCTTTCCGGCCAGGACCGGGCCGGCGCACCAGCGTCGCAGGCGGATGCCACGGCGCCGCGGAGCACCACAGCCGCGACCCAGCCGGGCAGCAACGGCGTCGCGGTCAAGCCGTTGCCGGAAGACGCGCTGATCCTGATTCCGACCCGCAACATGGTGCTGTTCCCGGACATCATCTCGCCGGTGACGATCGGCCGCGCCACGTCCGTCACCGCCGCGCAGGAAGCGGTCCGCAGCGAGCGCCGCATCGGCTTCCTGCTGCAGCGCGATCCGCAAAAGAATGACGTCGGTCCCGACGACCTGCACTGGGTCGGGACCGTGGGCCAGATCGTGCGCTACATCACCGGCCAGGACGGCTCCCATCATCTCGTGGTACAGGGTACCGCGCGCTTTCGCGTGCTGGAATTTCTCGACGGCTGGCCGTTCCTCGTTGCACGCGTGGCGATGGTCGAGGCAACCGACGAGCGCGGCCCCGAAGTCGAAGCACGTTTCCTGCAGCTTCGGACGCAGGCGGTCGAAGCGGTGCGGCTGCTGCCCGATGCGCCTGACGAGCTCGAAACCGTGGTCGGCGGCGTCACGTCAGCCGCGTTGCTGACCGACATGG
Organism: Betaproteobacteria bacterium; assembly: GCA_040255885.1. GTDB lineage: Bacteria > Pseudomonadota > Gammaproteobacteria > Burkholderiales > JBDZVW01 > JBDZVW01. Next base: position 926 of record JBDZVW010000058.1, on the reverse strand, counting down.
TGGCGAACTTTCTCGACGTGAAAGCGGAAGACAAGCAGGATCTGCTCGAAACGTTCGACCTCAAGCAGCGCATGGACAAGGTGCTGGCACGCCTGGGCGAGCGCGTTGGCGTGCTGAAGCTGTCGAAGGAAATCGGCGACAAGACCCGCGAGGAATTCAACCAGCGGCAGCGCGAGCATGTACTGCGCGAACAGATGCGGCAGATCCAGAAGGAACTCGGCGAAGACGAGGACACCAGTGCCGAAATCGAGGAGCTGAAGCAGGCGGTCGAGAACGCCGGCATGCCGGAAGAAACACTGAAGCATGCGCGCAAGGAATTGAGGCGCCTGGCGCGCATGCCGGAAGGCGGCGGCGAGAACTCGATGCTGCGCACCTATCTCGAGTGGCTGACCGAGCTGCCGTGGAAAACGGAAGACGCGCCGCCGATCGACATCGGTGCGGCGCGGCGCGTGCTTGACGAGGATCACTACGGCCTGGAAAAAATCAAGCGCCGCATCCTCGAATATCTCGCCGTGCGCAAGCTCAATCCGCAGGGCAAGAGCCCGATCCTGTGCTTTGTCGGCCCGCCGGGCGTGGGCAAGACCTCGCTCGGCCAGTCGATCGCGCGCGCTACCGGGCGCAAGTTCCAGCGCGTGTCGCTCGGCGGCGTGCACGACGAGGCCGAGATCCGCGGCCACCGCCGCACCTACATCGGTGCGCTGCCCGGCAACATCATCCAGGCGATGCGCCGTGCCGGCACGAAGAACACGGTGTTGATGCTGGACGAGATCGACAAGCTCGGTGCCGGCGGCTTTCACGGCGATCCGGGATCGGCGCTGCTCGAAGTGCTCGATCCGGAGCAGAACTCGAAATTCCGTGACAACTATCTCGGCGTGGACTTCGATCTGTCGCACGTGCTGTTCATTGCGACCGCCAACGTGCTCGAC
>JBDZVW010000057.1:0-11519 GCA_040255885.1 Betaproteobacteria bacterium | reverse complement strand
AGCGCTTCTTCCCGGCGACGCTGAGCATCGACGATCCGGCCGTCGGACCCGAGGTAGACATTCTGTTCGGCCACACCAAGGCCCCCAATGACGACGGCACGCCGACCATTGCCAACACGACGGAGCTGGAGTTCTCCCAGCTCCTCACGCCGCGTTTCGGCCTGTCAATCGGAACCGAATACGACAACTTTCTTCCGGCGGGTGAAGCACCGCAGCGCGGCTTCAACAACCTGGAGCTCGGCGCGAAATATCTGGCGCTGGTCGATGCCCGGCATGAAGCGATGGTTTCGGTCGGACTGGATGCGGAATTCGGCGGCACCGGCGCCCGCGCAGTGTCGGATTCGTTTTCCACGATCTCGCCGGCGGTATTCTTCGGCAAGGGCTTCGGCGATCTGCCGGCGAGCTTCAAATACCTGCGACCGGTCGCGATCACCGGCGCCATTGCGCCGAATTTCACGACCAGCGGTGCAGAGCCCGACAGCCTGGACTGGGGCTTCACCTTCCAGTACAACCTGCAGTACCTGCAATCGTTCGTAAAGGATGTCGGCCTGAGTGCGCCGTTCGATCATGTCATTCCGATCGTCGAAACGCCGATGAGCACCTGTCTCGGCGCGGGTTGCGGCGGCCAGACCACCGGCACCATCAATTCCGGACTGATCTGGTTCGGCCGCTACGGCCAGATCGGACTTGAAGCAACGATTCCGGTCAACCAGCGCAGCGGCAATCACGTCGGCGTGCTGGTGCAGCTTCACCTTTATCTCGACGATCTGTTTCCCCACTCTCTCGGCAAACCGCTGTTTCAATGATGAACAAATTCCGCCATCTCGCAGCATATGCACTGCTCGCAGCCGGCCTGTCGCTGGCGCCGTTCGGCACCGCGTGGAGCCACGCGTTTCCCGACCATGAAAGCCCTGGTGCCGGCGCTCAACTCGCGGCCCCGCCGGCCAATGTCAGCATCCGTTTCAACGGCGACATCGAACCCGTTTTCAGCACGTTGCGCGTGACTGACGCGCACGGCCGCCAGATTGCGAAAGCGGCGGCGGCGAAGAAGCGCTCCGATCCCAAGCTGCTCGAAGTGAAATTACCGAAGCTTGCACCCGGCTCCTATCACGTGTGGTGGAGCGTGGTGGCACGCGACGGCCATCACACCGAAGGCGATTACACGTTCACCGTTCAGTAGAGGCCGCACACGAACGGCATCGAAATCGCGGCGACGGTCGTCGATCTCGCCGCGCTGGCGGCCGGCATCGGCGCGGCGAGCTGCCGGCTGTGGCTGTGGCCGCACACGCCCGAAGCCGGGCCCGTGATCATACGGCGGCTGGAGGGGATCGTTGCGGCCGCGATTGCCGTGCTGGCGGCAAGCAGCATCGTACTGCTGATTGCGCGCAGTGCGACGATGAGCAGCCAGCCGGTGTTGCAGACGCTGTCGGCGGTGCCGCTGGTAATCACGGCAACACATTACGGCCAAGTGTGGCTGCTGCGGCCGGCGATGCTCGTCGTACTGTGGATCGGCTGGTGGCTGCGCCGGCGGCGTCGCGATGCGTCCGCCCCATGGATCGCGATGCTGGCTGCACTGGCGGTGTTCGCTTTCAGCCGTAGCGCTTCCGGCCATGCCGCCGACGCCGGCGATTTCGGCGCGCAGGAATTCATCGACTGGCTGCACCTGCTATCGATGTCGGTGTGGGTGGGTGGCGTATTCACAGCGCTGCTGGCAGTATTCCCGGCGTTGCGCCTCTGCGCGACGTGCAGTCCGGCACAGCTCGCGCAGTTCGCGCAGCGGCTGTCACGTTCGTCGGCAATCACACTCGGCGTGGTGGTCGTAACCGGAATCTACAATGCGTGGATGCGGCTGGGTACGCTGCCAGCACTGGTTGACACCCACTATGGCCGGACGCTGTGCATCAAGCTGATACTGGTCAGCATCGTAATCGCGCTCGGCGCGGTCAACCGTTTCGTTCACGTGCGGCGCGTGGTCGCGGCTGCGAATCCCGGTGATCCGGCGCCTGCTAACGCCGCATCGATCCGTCAATTTTCGCGTACCATACTGGCCGAGTCGGCGTTCATGATTGCCGTGCTGGTTGCCGTCGGCTTCCTGCTCACCGGCATGCCGCCGGGCGACATGACACAAATGCCAATGGCACAACCTGCTGCAGCACGTCATGTCCCGGCGCTTGACCGGTTCGCATCAGATAAATCAGCGATTGCCGAAACCGGCGCGGTGTTTTGATTGCCGCCGCTCTTCGGCCGGCACCAGCAAATGGCGTGCTCGCGTCACGCAGCAGAGCCGGTTGCGCCGGCTTTTCGCCGGCGACGCAGCGCTCGGATAATTGGCGGCACGATCAGCATGCCGACCGCCAGCACCCACAGGCCGCGCGAAATATTGCTTTCGAACAGGATACCGAGCTCACCGTTGGTGATCGACAATGCGCGGCGCAGATTCTGCTCCATAAGCTCGCCGAGCACGAAACCGAGGATCAGCGGCGCCATCGGAAATTCCATCTTGCGCAACCCGTAGCCGAAAATGCCCAGCGCCACCGTCAGCACCAGATCAAACGTGGTGCTGTGCAGGCCGTAAACGCCGACCACGCTGACCGCGGCAATGCCCGGCACCAGCAGCGCATTCGGCACGTTCAGCATGCGCACGAACAGCCGGATCATCGGAATGTTCATGATCAGCAGAATGAAGTTGGCGATGAACATCGACGCGATCAGGCCCCACACCACGTTCGGGTGGTGCTGGAACAGCATCGGCCCCGGCGTGATGTTGTAGAGCGTGAGTGCGCCCATCATCACCGCCGTGGTGCCGGAGCCCGGCACGCCGAGCGTGAGCATCGGCACGAAGGAACCCGCAGCCGACGCGTTGTTCGCGGCCTCCGGCGCCGCGACACCGCGGATGTCGCCCTCGCCGAACGTGCCCTCCTTGTCGGTCAGGCGCTTCTCCATCATGTACGTAACGGCGCTCGCAATCGTCGCGCCGGCGCCCGGCAGCACGCCGATCACGAAGCCGACAACCGACGAGCGCACCGTTCCCCACCAGGTGTACGCGGCTTCCCGCATGTTGAACATCATGCGTCCGGTATTCTTCACCGGCGGATCGCCGCGCAGCACCTGCTCCAGCATCAGCAGGATCTCGCTCACCGAAAAAAATCCGATCACGACCACGATAAACTGGATGCCGTCGGCCAGATGCACGTTGTCGAACGTGAAACGATAGACGCCGGAATTGGCGTCGACACCGACCGTCGCCAGGCTCAACCCGATCAGCGCTGCGAGCAGCGTCTTGACCGGCTGGTCACCAACCATGCCGGCGAGACAGGCGATCGCGAAAACGATCAGCGCGAAATATTCAGCAGGCCCGAATGCGAGCGCCCAGTTCGCCAGAATCGGCGCGAACAGCGCCAGTCCCATCGTGGCGAACACCGATCCGACGAACGAGCTCCATGCCGAGATCGACAGCGCGACACCGGCCAGTCCCTTGCGTGCCATCGGGTAGCCGTCGAGCGCCGTCATGATTGCGCCGGCGTCGCCCGGCACGTTGACCAGTATCGATGAAATGCGGCCGCCGTACTCGCAGCCGATATAGACCGCAGCGAGCAGGATCAGCGCGGTTTCCGGCGGCAGCTTGAGCGCGAACGCCAGCGGCATCAGGATCGCGACGCCGTTGATCGGCCCCAGCCCCGGCAGCATGCCGACCACGGTGCCGATGAACGAGCCCAGCAGCGCGATCAGCAGATTGATCGGTTGCAGCGCGACTGCGAAGCCGCCGGCCAGATAGCCGAAAGTACCCATCGCAGACGTCGCTACTTGAACAGCGTGCCGACCGGCAGCACGACGTCGAGCAGCCGGTCAAACAGCACGTAAAACGAAATGCCCATCCCGACGCCGCCCGCCACGCACAACTTCCAGCTGCCCCCAAACAGACGGCCGATACCGATCGTCAGCAGCGCGGTTGCGAGCATGAAACCGAGCCACTGAAACACCAGCGCGTACGCGAGCAACATGACGAACATCGCAACGATGCGCTTGAACGTCGCGCGATTCGGCCAGCGCACCGGCGGCCCCGGACGCAGCATCAGCCACACGCTGCACGCCGCCATCAATGCGGCGAGCAGCAGCGGGAACGCACGCGGCCCCACCGGTTCATACGAAAACGGCGCATGAATGCGCCACGCCAGCGCGCCGATCGTGATCGACACCGCCAGCCAGATCAGTCCGAAAATACGATCACTCATGGAGCCCTCCTTCTCCTCCCCCTTTAACAAAGGGGGATTGAGGGGGATTTAACGGCACGCTTCGAAACGGGCAGCCTAAATCCCCCTCACCCCACTTTTTCAAAGGAGGGATACACCCTACCTCGCAGAGCTTACTGCTTCACCAATCCGAATTCGGCGGCCAGGTCACGATACTGCTTGACCTGCTGCTTCACATACGTGTCCAACGCGGGACCGGTTTTCGCGTACGGATACAGGCCGCGTTCGGCGCGCAGTTTCGCGAATTCCGGCGTCGCCAGCATCTTGTTGAACGCGTCAACCCAGTACTGGTAATCGGCGTCGGAAACCTTCGGCCCCATGTAGAAGCCGCGGATGATCGGCCACGTGATGTCGTAGCCCTGCTCCTTCGCCGTCGGCACATCCTTCAATTTGCCTGTCAGGCGCTCGTCTGACAGCACCGCGAGCACGCGGATCTTGCCGCCCTCGAGCTGGTTTTCGACTTCCGACGCGTCGCCCGACACCACCTGCACGTGCCCGCCGAGCAGCGCGGTCAGCGCTTCGCCGCCGCCCTCGAACGCAACGTAGCGCATCTTCTTGTAATTGATCTTCGCCTCCTTTGCGATCAGCGCGGATTTCATCCAGTCCTGGCTGCCGATGGTGCCGCCGGCGGCGAACACCACCTTGGTCGGATCGGCCTTGATCGCCGTCATCAATTCCTTCAGGTTCTTCCACGGCGCGTCGGCGCGCACCGTGATCGCGCCGAAGTCGGCACCGATGCCGGCGAGCCACCTGACGTCATCCACGCCGTACTTGCCGAACTTGCCTTGCGCCAGGTTGAGCAGCGAGCCGCCCGAAAACGCGACGATGGTGTTGCCTTCGTCGGGGCGCTGCGCGACGATCGCATTGTAGGCAACGGCACCGATGCCGCCCGGCATGTAGGTTTCGCGCATCGGCTCGTTGATGTATTTGCCGTTCTGCAGCCCGGATTGCGCCAGCTTGCAGGTCAGGTCGAAGCCGCCGCCAGGCTTGGCGGGGGCGATACACTCCGGCTTGTCGGTAGCCGCCTGGGCAATGCCCAGTGCGAGCGCCAGCAGCACACCGGTTACAACGCGGATCCTGGTCATCTCTCTCTCCTCGATTCAAGGCCAACGATACGTTTGCGTGAAACAGTTCATGCCGGCCTGGGGTAGCCACCAAGCCGATCGTTGCCCATACTATCCAAACAACCTTTCGATTCGCTTTCAACGCGGCCGCGGCCGCCAATCCCGACCAACCGATGCGCCTGCTGCTTGTCGAAGATAATCCGGAACTCGCGCACTGGCTGGCGCGCGCCCTGCGCGCGGCCGACTTCATCATCGATCATCTGTCCGACGGCGCGGCGGCCGATCGCGCACTGGCAAGCGAAAGCTACGATCTCGTGATCCTCGATCTGGCGTTGCCGAAAATGGACGGACTGGAAGTGCTGACGCGGCTGCGCACACGCGGCCAGACGGTGCCGGTGCTGATTCTCACCGCGCGCGGCGAAACCGGCGACCGCATCAAGGGGCTCAATCTCGGTGCCGACGACTACCTGGCCAAACCGTTTGAACTGGGGGAGCTCGAAGCGCGCATCAAGGCGCTGCTGCGGCGCGCGCATCGCGCCGGCAGCCTGCCGCATATCAGCTGCGGTGCGCTGGCCTATGATACTGTCAGTCGCATGTTCACAATGAACGGAACGCCGCTGGCGCTGACGCCGCGCGAGCACTCGGTGCTGGAAGCGCTGATCACGCGTGCCGGACAAGTGGTTGCGAAAGAACGCCTGTTCTCCCAGGTGTTCTCGCTCGACGATAACGCCAACGTCGAAGCGATCGAACTCTACGTGCATCGCGTACGCAGGAAACTGGACGGCAGCGGTGTCGCGATCACCACACTACGCGGACTGGGCTATCTGCTGGAGGCAGCGCCCGGTGGCTGAGCCGCAAACTACGAACATCGCAGCAGTGCGGCGCAAGCGCGGCAGTCTGCGCGGCCAGTTGCTGCGCTGGCTGCTGATTCCGCTCGCGGTGCTGATTGCGCTCAACGCGGTCAGTGCGTGGCACAGCGCGCTCGATGCGGTCAATCTCGCCTATGATCGTACGCTGCTCGCCGCGGCGCGGGCGATCGCCGAGCGCATCCGCATGGTGGACGGCCGCGTCACGGTCGACGTGCCGTACGTCGCGCTGGACTTCGTGCAGTCCGACATTCCGGGACGCATTTATTACAAGGTCAGCGGGCCGCGCGGCGAATTCGTTTCCGGCTACGATGATTTTCCCGCAATGCCGTCCGGTGTGCCGCGCTCGCCGCTCTATCCGGCGCTGGTTCATTTTTACGACGGCCACTATCACTCGAACCCGCTGCGGGTGGCGGCGCTGTTCCAACCCGTGTCCGACGGTCGCGACAGCGGCATCGCACTGATCCAGGTCGGCGAGACACCAGGTGCACGCGAAATGCTGGCCCGCGCGCTGCTGATCAATACCCTCTGGCCCCAGGCGCTGCTGGTGGTGGTGACCGCGATCCTGATGCTGCTCGCGGTGACGCTGGCGTTGCGGCCGTTGCGCCGGCTGCGCGACCAGCTGGCGGTACGTGCGCCGGGAGAGCTCAAGCCGTTTTCGGAAGACGGCGTGCACCGCGAAGTGCGGCCGCTCGTCACCGCGCTCAACGATTACGTGCAACGCCTCGCCACACTCGTCACCGGCCAACGCCGCTTCATCGCCGACGCATCACACCAGCTGCGCACGCCGCTTACGGTGCTCAAAACCGAAGCCGAACTGGCATTGCGCGAAAAGGATCCGCAGGCGATGCGCGAAATCGTCATCGCCTTTCATCACACCACCGATCAGGCGGTGCGTCTCGCCAATCAGCTGTTGTCGCTGGCCCGCGCCGAGCCGGGCGCCGCCGTGCCGGCATTGCAGCCGGTCGACCTGCGCGCAGCAGCGCGTCAGGCCTGTCTGGATTACGCGTCGCAGGCGGTCGCGAAGCACATCGACCTCGGCTTCGACGACCGCGGCCTGCCGCCCGAATCGCGCGCCGATATCATGGCCGATCCGCTGCTGCTCCACGAATTGCTCGCCAATCTGCTCGATAACGCGCTGCGCTACACGGCACAAGGCGGTACGGTCACCGTTCGTATCGGCGCCGCCGAAATGTTCTCCGCCAAACTGGAAATCGAGGACAACGGACCCGGAATCGCTCCGGCGCTGCGCGAAAAAGTATTCGACCGTTTTTACCGCGCGCCGGACAATACGCTGCCCGGCGCCGGACTGGGGCTCGCGATCGTGAGTGAAATCTGTGCCGCCCACAACGCGCAGATTACGTTGAGCGAAGGTGCCGAAGGGAAGGGATTGCTGGTGCGGATTGTGTTTCCGCGCGGCCAGCCGCAATCGAACGGGTGACTACAACCCTTTTTTCTCGTCTGCCACCGGAAAACGGAGTTGAGCAAGGCGGCGGTAGCCGGTCCAAACGCCGCCCACCGCCCCCGCCCGCCTTCGCGGGCTCCCCGCCTCGATAAGGAGGGGAGAAAAGTAGGAGCGAAACGTAGTTAGCGCAGTCGCCGGCCAGCATCTTCCGCACTAAACGAATACTGCGCCAGTTTTTTCTCCTCCTCGGATGAGGAGGAGAGGGAGCGAAGCGGGAGAGGTGGTGGGTTTTTCACACACCGCCTACCACCCCGTCCGCTGCGCGGCCACCCCGCCTCAACAAGGCGGGGAGAGTTACGTGCGTAATTTACCGAGCCGTGCATTTCCCCCTTCATCGGGAAATAAAGACGCCCAATCGAGCGCCTTTGTTGATGCACCAAACTACGTCCTGCGATCCGTCTCGGCTTGCAGCCAACCTCTCAGCGAAAAATATAAATCGGGCTCGACCAGATGAAATTGCCGTCCTCCTGCGTGATGCAGACATAGAGCGCATTGTCGTGATCATCCGCGAGTTCGATTTCGCGCTCGAGGCTGACGCGGTGCTGCGTGTTTCCGTCCGGCAGTCGAAAGACGCGAATGCGCCGCCGGATGCCCCCGGCGTCGAACATCTGGTCGTCGATGCCGATGTCGGCAACCTTGATCTCGCACTTCACGAGTGGCGTATCGATCTTCAGCGTTCCGGCATTCGCGTCTTCCAGCCACGCGTCGAATCCGCCGAAGCCACCGGTGGTGAGCGCGGTCCATTTCAGTTCGCCGGGCGCGGTCTGTTCCAGCTTCTTGTCGAGATTCCAGAAGTTGATCGGTTTGATACGCTCGAAACGATTGCCGGTCAGCGTGCAGCCGCCGTCCCATATCGTCTGGCGGCCGCGGCCGCGATACTCGGAGCCTTCCCAGATCACGCGGATGTGCCGCCCGAGATCCTGCTTGGCGTAGGGCCGGAAGGTTTCGAGCGTCTGCAGCCGGTTACGAATCTCGACGCGCTCGATCGGGCTCGATCCGACCGCCTCGACGCTGAACTTCACGCTCCTGTCGCCGCTTTGCAAAATGTCGCCCATCATTGCTTCGCGCACCGGCGTCGATTTCGCCGGGCCGAGGTTGGGATCATCCGAGAAACGTTGCGCGTCGTGCGCAAAACGGGCGCGCGTATCGAGGATCATGCGGCAGCCGGTGGTCGCGTAGTGATGCCGGCTGCGCAACGCCTGTGCAATCTCGCCGCGGCTGAGGCCGGTCGCCAGCATGCAGGTCAGGCCGCCGTAGGCGCCGAACAGCGACGCGCCGGGGTGGCTCGCGCCGTGGCGGCCCTTGTGGCCGTCGCTGTTGGCGACGATGCCGACGCGGTAGCCCTGCTCGAACGCATCGGCGATCAGCCATTCGAACGTGCCCCAGTCCGAATGCACCTCGACCGCGCGCTCCAGGCGCACGTCGTGCGCCATCTTGATGTCGGCGTAACGGCCGCCGATGTGCGCGAACACCAAGCAGTCCTCGTCCTTCAGCGCGCCGAACAGGTCTTCGGCCGAATTGGCGTCGGACTCGACGTCGGACAGATCGTCGATCAGCGCATGCGACGAACGGTGAATCTGCCGGCCTTCTTCCAGAAACAGCACGTTGCGGTCGCCGCCGAGGCCGGTGTTGCCCGACCATTCATAGCCCGGAAAAATGATGAAGCGTTCGTCCTGGTTGTATTCGCGCGTCAGTTCGTTCAGATGGTTCCAGAACGGCGTCGTGATCTGGAAATCGTTCGCCTGGTGACTCATCACGTCAAGGAACGCGCGATCGCGCGCGAATTCGATCAGCTCGCGTGCCGAGTTGGTACCGATGGTCTCTTCGGACTGGCCATGCAGATCGCCCCAGTAGGGAAGAAGCTGCGCTTCTTCCCTTATATTTAAAGGATTACTCTTGCACAGTTCCCGGCCAATTGAATCCCGAACGCTGATGATCAGCTCTCCCGGTTCACGGACTCGCAGCCCATCGATGGTCTTCGCGTATTCCCCCGGCTTGACCGTCACCGTATCAGGCAGCCCTTCGACTTTAATATTAGTCACAAAACGGACCGTCAGGTCCATTTTGTGACTGGGATTGCCCCATTTGTCCTCGCCCTTGAAACCGAGCTTGAACGGCTGACCCACGCGCCGCAACGTCGGCAGTATCGCCTTGTACGAAACCGGCGGCCCGGCGACGACCGAGATGAACGGCTGCTCGGGCAATTCAACGTAGTTATAGGCCGCGAACACATCGGCCAGCACACGGAATTCGAATGTCGGCTCGTGGAAGGTCTGCACCCGGATGCCGGGCGAGCCCTGGCGCCGATCACCAAAACGCACGATGATCTGATCGCCCTCGCGCAGGAAACCGCGCACCACGCGGATGAACAGCGTCTTGTCCCACGGCCGGATGTTGCGCTTGCCATCGTACTGCACGTCGAGCACCGCGCCGTTGCTGGCTTCGACGGTGGTGTAATTCCAGCCCTTCGGATCGGTGAACTGCGGGCGCCCCATGTCACTCGCGAAGCGATGCACCACCTTGATCGAGCCGGTATCGTCGATGCCGAAATAGCCGGCGGTGTAGGTCAGCGTGAACGACTGGAAGCTTCCGGCTTCAAATTCCCCTTGCGGCTCCACTTCCGCATGTCCCATGCGCTCCGCGAAATACGTCGAATGCGGCATTCTCTCTCCCTTGTTACCTGCGTTTTTTGACCTTGGGCCCGACCACACCCAGCCCGACCCTCAGCGCTTCCGTCTCCATCACATCCTGCGGCATCACGTTCGCGAGGTTGACGTCCGGCCCGAATTCTGCGACCAGAAATTTCTTCATCTCTTCAACCGACGATAGCGTCACGCCCTTGATCCACGGGCCGGGCAGCTCGATCAGCACCTTCGTCAGGTCGAGACCGCGGCGCAGATCGGCCACCAGCCGTTTCTTCGGCTTGCCATTCTCGATCAGCTCGGCGGCTTCGACCAGCACCAGTTCCGCGCCCGCATCGAAGCAGACCTTCGCCTGCCGCAGCAGCAGCCGCGCGTCGTTTTTGGTGTCCTTCGAGCCGACCTCGCCGAACACCGCGAGACCGCAGGCGCGCGCCAGCTTGATCTGGTCGCGCCGCTCGCGGTCGCTCAGCGGCACGCAGTTGTCGGACACTTCGACCACGTCGAAACCGACGCGCTTCGCTTCGTGCAGGAATCCTTGCAATGCCTTCGCGCCGTAAACGGCATACACGTATTCCTGGAATTGCCCGCCCATGAACGGACGGATGCGATGCTTGCGGTAAAGCGCGAACTTGCGGCGCAGGTATGGCAGATCATAGAGGCGCGACGTGCCGACCGCGATCTTGGCAAGATCGATGTACGGCCCGGCCATCGTCACGATGTCTTCGGCATGCCGGTACGGCAAGCCGAAATCGGCCATCATCGTGAGGCCGTGCGGACGCGGCTTGCGCGTACTGCGCTCGACCGGAAGATCGACGAAGGCAAACGGAATGTCGCGTTTCTTTGCAGTGGCCATTATTGTGTTTCTCCGTTCAGCTGCCGCTGTGGTCGTACATGATCGGAAAAAAATAATCCTTCCAGCTCTTCGGCTGATGCTTGAGCCGGCCGATCTTGTGCATGAACGTCGCCATCTTCATCGTGTTCGACGGCTCGACTTCGAAAATCTGGTCGGGATCGTTGACGATCTTGACCAGCATGTTCAGATCGGTCTTGTCATGCTCGACCTTCTTGTAGATGCGCGCGGCCTCGGCCTTGTTGTGATTGATGAACGCGGTCGCCTCGACCACCGCATCGAACACGGCCTTCATGGTCTTCGGATTGTTGTCCGCGAACTTTTTCGTGGTCCAGAATGCCGTCGTCGTCACCGGACCGCCGATGATCTTGTAGGATGACGT
>JBDZVW010000373.1:0-2988 GCA_040255885.1 Betaproteobacteria bacterium | reverse complement strand
TGCCGGACGCGCCCAGCGGATGGCCGACCGCGATCGCGCCGCCATTCGGATTGACTCGGCGATCGTCGAATCTGATGCCCAAGCCCTTGAGACAGGCAAGCACCTGCGCCGCAAACGCCTCGTTGATTTCGATTACGTCCATGTCCGTGATCGTCAGCCCGGCGCGCGCCAGCGCCTTCTGCGATGATGGAACCGGGCCGAACCCCATGATGCGCGGCGGCACGCCCGCCGCTGCGCTCGCAAGAATGCGCGCCACCGGTTTCACACCCGCCTTCTCGCCCGCGCCGCGGCTGGCGACGATCATCGCGCACGCACCGTCGTTGACGCCGGACGCATTGCCGGCAGTGGTGACGCCGCCGGGATAGAGCGCCTTGAGCTTCGCTAGCGCCTCGACGTTGCTGTCGGGACGCGGGTGCTCGTCATCGGCGACCGTGGTCGATTGCCCCTTCTTCCGGCCCGGCACTTCGACCGGCATGATTTCTCCGGCGAAGAAGCCTTCGCCTTTCGCTGTCGCATACTTGTATTGCGATGCGGCGGCGAAACGATCGGCCTCCTCCCGCGTGATGCCGTGCTCGCGTGCCAGATTGTCGGCAGTCTGCGGCATCGTGTCGGTGCCGAACTCGGCTTCGATGCGCGGATTCGCAAAGCGCGCACCGACGGTGGTGTCATACAGCGACATGTTGCGGCCGTACGGCGATTCCGACTTCGACAGCACGAACGGTGCGCGGCTCATGCTCTCCACCCCGCCGACCATGAACACGTCGCCCTCGCCTGCCGTGATCGCGTGCGCGGCGTGCACTACCGCGTTGAGGCCGCTGGCGCAGTTTCGCTGCAGCACCGTGCCTCCGACTTCGATCGGCAACCCGGCAAGCAGCCCGGCGTGGCGCGCAACGCAGCGGCTGTCCTCGCCGCCCTGGTTCGCGCAGCCCACCACGACATCCTCCAGACTATCCGGTTTGAACGGGCTTTTTTCGACCAACATCTTCATTACTCCGGCCAGCAGATCGTCCGGGCGCACCCGCGCCAGCGCTCCGGCGTGGCGTCCGAACGGAGTACGCAGACCGTCGTAGATATAAGCATCGAGCATTTTTTGAGTCCTTCAATCGAATTGATCGATCACACAAACGTCATAACCGCAAAGACGCGAAGGCGCGAAGAAAAGCCGCAAGGATCTGATTTTGTTTTTCTCTGCGTTCCTCTGCGCCTTTGCACCTCTGCGGTTCAGGTTTTTTGTCGAATAGGTCAAGACGTGCGTCACGGCTCCGGAGTCAGCGCAGACACGCCAAGCCTTGCGCGCCGCGTAAGCCAGATGTTCGGACGGTAGCGCGAATCGCCATAGAGCCGGTGCATTGCCGACAGCACCTGATGAACGCGCGCCACGCCGAGCGTATCGGCGAATCCGAATGGGCCTTGCGGATAGTTCAGACCGAGCCGCACCGCCTTGTCGATGTCGGCCGGCACCGCAGTGCGCGCCTGCGCGATCGCACAGCCGATGTTGACGATCATCGCGACGACGCGCTGCGCGATGAAACCGGGGCTGTCACGGCACACCGTCACTGGCGTGCCATCACTGGCGAGCAGCCCGTGCGCGGCATCGCGATACGCAGCATCGGTCACCGGTGTCGCCATGATGGTGCGGCGCCGATCCAGTGCAAACAGCGTGTCGACCGCAACCGTGCGTCGCGGATCGAGTCCCTGCTCCACCGCGCTGGTCGTCGCGTCCTCTCCGTACGGCGTGACCAGGCACAGCGCCTTCGCACTCGGTACGGCGCCATCTTCAACCGCTGCGCCAAGCTGTTTCAGCAACGCACTCAATGCGGCGTGGCCATCCGCCTCGGCGCGGCTGACCCACACCTTCTGCGGCCGTGCTGCCGGTGCCGGCGCCTCGGGCGGGACCACCGCCTTCATCTCGGCGTCGTAATCGTAAAAACCGCGTTTCGACTTGCGCCCCAGCACCCCGGCCTCGTAGCGTTCGCGCATCAGGATCGCCGGCCGGTAGCGCGGCTCCTGGTAGAACTGGTCGTAGATCAGCTCCGACGCCGGCTGCGTGACATCGAGCCCGGTCAATTCCATCAGCTCGAACGGCCCCATGCGAAAGCCGCAAACATCGCGCATTACACGATCGACGTCGACAAACGTCGCAATGCCTTCGGCCGCAATGTGCGCCGCCTCAAGCGTGAATCCCCGGCCTACCTGGTTGACGAGAAAACCCGGCGTATCGCTCAACCGCACCGGCTCGCGCCCCATGCGCCGCCCCAGCGTCATCAGCGCGTCACCGACCCAGTGCGCGGTGAGCAGCCCGTCGATCACTTCAACCAGCTTCATCAGCGGCACCGGATTGAAGAAATGCAGCCCGCCAAAGCGCTGCGGCATCCGCAGTCCGGCGGCAATGGTCGTGACCGACAACGACGAAGTGTTGGTGGCGAGAATGCAATCGGCGTCGACGACGGTTTCCAGTTCCCCGAAAAGCCGCCGCTTCGCGTCGAGGTTTTCCACGATCGCCTCGATCACGACGTGGCATGGCTTCATCGCCGCAACGCCGTCGACGACGCGAATGCGCTGTATCGCCGCGCTTGCTTCCTCCGGCGCCAGCCGGCCCTTCTCCGCCGCGCGCGTCAGCATCTTTTCGATGAAGCCGCGTGCTTCCTGCGCCGCGCCGGCACGGCTGTCCAGCAGCAGTACCTGTATTCCTCCCGTAGCTGCGACCTGCGCAATGCCGCGGCCCATTGCTCCGGCTCCAACAACGCCGACCACCACATCCTTCCTGTTTACATCGAGTGTCATGATCCAATCACTGATCAGGCCCGCCATCCACGCGGATGGCGGGCAGGTTCAAACAAAAGCCGGGATACCTGGCTCGGAAACGAACCGCCACAGGCTTGCACGCGGCGCTTCAGGATGCGG
The DNA here is from genome assembly GCA_040255885.1 of Betaproteobacteria bacterium. Taxonomy (GTDB): domain Bacteria; phylum Pseudomonadota; class Gammaproteobacteria; order Burkholderiales; family JBDZVW01; genus JBDZVW01. The sequence goes on along the minus strand of JBDZVW010000373.1, from coordinate 84 downwards.
CACGCCGCTTGCGGCGCTGCGCGAATGCCGCGGCCGCTTCGTCGATGCGTCCCGACGCCAGCAGCAGCGCGTTGAGCTGTTTGC
>JBDZVW010000372.1:0-2989 GCA_040255885.1 Betaproteobacteria bacterium | reverse complement strand
GTCCGGGAAATATTTCATCACGCTCAGTGTCGGATTGGGTGCCGCCTGCCCCAGCCCGCAGATCGAGGCATCCATCATGACCCCTGAAAGTTCGTTCAACAGTCCCTGGTCCCATTGCGGCTGCGCCATCAGGTTCACCGCCTTGGCGGTGCCGACGCGGCATGGCGTGCATTGTCCGCACGATTCGTGGCGGAAGAAGCGCATCATGCTGCCGGCCGCTGCCGACGCCGTGTCCTGCTGTGACAGGATGATCACCGCCGCCGAGCCGATGAAGCAGCCGTAGGGCTGCAGCGTATCGAAATCAAGCGGCACGTCGCCCAGCGATGCCGGCAGAATGCCGCCCGATGCGCCGCCCGGCAGATAGCCGTAAAACTCGTGCCCCGGCAGCATGCCGCCGCAATATTCGTCGATCAGTTCGCGCACCGTGATGCCGGCGGGCGCCAGATGCACGCCCGGCTTCTGCACGCGCCCGGAAACCGAGAACGAGCGCAGTCCCTTGCGCTCATGTCTGCCATGCGACGCGAACCAGTCCGCGCCCTTGTCGAGGATGTCGCGCACCCAGTGCAGGGTTTCCATGTTGTGTTCGAGCGTCGGCCGGCCGAACAGACCGACCTGCGCGATGTACGGCGGACGCAGTCGCGGCATGCCGCGCTTGCCTTCGATCGACTCGATCATCGCCGACTCTTCGCCACAGATGTAGGCACCCGCGCCGCGCCGCAGATGCAACGGCGGCAGCGGACACGGCGGATTCTCCTGCAGCGCCTTCAATTCGCGTTCGAGAATCTCGCGGCAGCCGGCATATTCGTCGCGCAGATAGATGTAGATCTCCGATACCTGCGTCGCCCATGCCGCAATCAGCGCACCCTCGATGAAGCGGTGCGGATCGCGTTCGAGATAGTAGCGGTCCTTGAACGTGCCGGGCTCGCCTTCGTCGATATTGATCGCCATCAGGCGCGGCGCCGGCTCCGCGCGCACGATGCGCCATTTGCGCCCCGCGGGAAATCCGGCGCCGCCGAGACCGCGCAGGCCCGAATTTTCCATCGTCTTGATCACGGTCTCGACGTCGCGCTTGCCGGACAGGCATTCGGCCGCGATGTTGTAGCCGCCCTGTTTGCGGTAGCTGGCGTAGTTCGCGTATTTGCCGACCGCACAGCGCGTGTCGCCGGCGGAAACCGCCGCCTGCACCTTGTCGACCGTCGCCTCCAGCACCGGATTCTGATGCACCACCGCCACCGGTGCGGTTTCGCAACGCCCCACGCAAGGCGCCGGAATGACCCGTACGTCGGGTCCGAGGAGCCCCTTCAATTTGTCGATCAGCTGCGCACCGCCGCCGGCCATTTCGCACGACAGCGAATCGCATACCCGCACCGTAAGCGCTGGCGGCACTTCGTCGCCTTCCTTCACCACATCGAAATGGTGGTAGAAGGTCGCCACTTCGTAGACCTCGGTCGTCGCCAGCTTCATTTCGCGGGCAAGCGCCACGATGTGTTCGGCCGAGATGTGGCCGTAGTGATCCTGGATCTTGTGCAGGTGCTCGATCAGCAGATCACGCCGCCGTGGCTCGTCGCCCAGCAGCGCCTGCACTTCGGCCAGCGCCTTCAGGTCGATCGGGCGACCTTTCAGTTTGCCGCGCCGGTACTTCGGATCGCGCGGCGGAATGTTTTCGAGTTTCATCGATTCGCCCTTCTTCGGACGGCGACAGAGAAACGCGTCGTCACTTCAATACCGATTTCAACAACTTTCCCATTTCTGCAGGGTTACGGGTTACCTTGATCCCGCATTCTTCCATCACCGACAGTTTCTCGGCCGCCGTACCCTTGCCGCCGGAAATGATCGCGCCGGCATGCCCCATGCGCTTTCCCGGTGGCGCAGTAACGCCTGCGATGAATCCGACCACCGGCTTTTTCATGTTGTCCTTGATCCAGCGCGCGCAATTTTCCTCGTCGGAGCCGCCGATCTCGCCCACCATGATGACCGCCTCGGTATCGGGATCATCGTTAAACATCTTTATCACGTCTATGTGCTTAAGTCCATTGACCGGGTCGCCGCCGATGCCGATGCACGACGACTGTCCGAGACCCAGCTCCATCAATTGTCCGACCGCTTCATAAGTCAAAGTTCCCGATCGCGACACCACGCCCACTGGTCCCTTCTTGTGAATATGGCCGGGCATGATGCCGATCTTGATCTCGTCGGGCGTGATCACGCCGGGGCAGTTGGGGCCGATCAGATGCGTCTTTTTACCCTGCATCTGGTACTTGGTCCGGATCATGTCGCGCACCGGAATGCCTTCGGTGATGCAGATCACCAGATCCATTTCCGCATCGACGGCTTCGTCGATCGCGGCGGCAGCGAATGGCGGCGGAACGTAGATCACCGACACCGTGGCGCCGGTGGCGGCCTTCGCTTCCTTCACGGTATTGAAAATCGGAATGCCTTCGAAATTCTGGCCGCCCTTCTTCGGCGTCACGCCGGCGACGTAACAATTGGCGCCGTTCGCGTATTCCTTGCCCATTTTGGTGTGAAACTGGCCGGTCTTGCCGGTGATGCCCTGAGTGAGAACCCTGGTGTTCTTGTTGATCAGAATCGACATGCTCTAAACCCTTTGTTAATGCGTGTCACGCCGCCTTGGCATTGGCCGCGGTCACCACCTTTTGTGCGGCATCGGCCATGTTGGCGGCGGAAATGATTGGCAATCCGGAATCGGCGAGTATTTTCTTGCCGAGATCGACGTTGGTGCCCTCGAGCCGGACCACCAGCGGCACCTCGAGCTTCACTTCGTGCGCCGCCGCGACCACACCCTGCGCGATCACGTCGCAGCGCATGATGCCACCGAAGATGTTGACCAGGATCGCCTTCAGGTGCGGGTTCTCGAGCATGATCTTGAACGCCTCGGTCACCTTTTCGGTGGTGGCGCCGCCGCCGACGTCGAGGAAGTTCGCCGGCGAGCCGCCGTAGAGCTTGATGATGTCCATCGTCGCCATCGCCA
>JBDZVW010000056.1:0-11595 GCA_040255885.1 Betaproteobacteria bacterium | reverse complement strand
GCGCGGTCACTCCAGCCTGTTCGCGGCGGCCGACGCCGTCATCTCCGTGACGGATAAGATTGCCACCATCGAGAAGTCGCGCGACGGCGTTTCCGGCGAGCGCTTCGCCTTCGAGCTCGACGTCATCGATCTTGGCGCGGACCAGGACGGAGATCCATTGACGACATGCGTCGTGCGGCATACAGCCGATATTGCCGCGCGCCGGCCGGAACCGAAACTGTCTGGTGTCGCGAGGATTGCGTTGGATGCGCTGCGCGAAGCGATCGGTGAATACGGGGAGTTGATGCCGGCCACCAGCACGATTCCGAAAGGCGTGCGCGCCGTGACGCTTGAGCGCTGGCGGGAGCGCTTCAAACTACGCTACGGATCAGACCCTGGTGGCGATCAACGCCGCGCGGGCACAACGCGGCAAGCGTTTCTGCGAGCACGGGAGCATTTGGCGACCGCCAATGCTGTTGAGGTGTGCGATCCATTTGTGTGGGTAACGCAATGATTGGATGCTACGGGGAGCGTTACATGCGTTACATCCCTAAAGGGATATGTAACGCATGTAACGCCTCCCCGCCGTTACATCCCGCGACATGTAGCGGGCATGTAACGCGATGTAACGCACGTAACCACGGAACCAAGGTATGACTGACTCTGAACGAAAGACCTTCCGCCTCTCTGCCCGTTACTCGGTGGAGATTGCCGTATCGTCTGGCCGTGTCGATTGCACTTGGGATCCTGATCTTCCTGAGCGCCTGACTGCTGACGAGATGGATGCTTACAGCGATGCGCTCGCAGAGATGAGCGCGCGCCTAGTGAAGCGAACCGGCGTGGCAGTGATGTGCGTTGAGGTGAAATTGTGAGCTCGTGGCGCAGGGCAGGGGCGGTGCAAAAGTCAAAGGCCTCCCCTACCGGAACCGGGAGCATAGTCAGATTTTTACGGCCGGGAATTACGGTAGGGGGGTATATCGAATTGGAAAAGGAGCAATGCAACATGAGACCAAGTGACGTGAGGAAACTGTTTGAGGCAGCGGACAAGGTTGCGAACTCGATGCTTCAGGCGCAGGTCGATCGCAGCCCGGGTTGCCTGAAATCTGTGCTGAAAGCCGTCGCGGCCGGCGACGCAAATTTTGAAATCAGGGTAATCGCACCGGCAAATCGGGTCGAGCTGTTCGCGTGTGTACGGGACTGCGAACCGTTTCTGATCGGGTCGATAACACCTTCTGTTAACTTGAGGACGCACTGATATGGCACTACCGGAAGATGAGCTGCGGCGGTTATTCACCGCCTGCGCAGACATGACGCGATGCATTCTGCATGATCAGGTCGACAAAGGTCTCGAATGCGTTGACGAGATTTCCGAAGAAGTGAATTCGGGCCGCGCGGGCTTTCAGTTGCGCATAAACACCGAACCGAACACCAGCGTGCAGCTGCTCCTGTGTCGGCCGAACGGCGAGCTTCGGCTGCTCGGTCGGTATGAACCGAAGATTGAAAAAAAATTGTGGCTGAATTGAAAATACCTGTTGCATTCGCATGTGTGCGGAATATAATCGTCGTGTCGATGTGCGAGACGTGCACCGACACCCGCCTAAAAGCGCGCGACGTGCTCCAAGCGGCAGACTGATGATCGTTTGCTACTGATCGGAGCTTTCATGCGCGTATACAACCGAGCAATCCTTTGCAAATTCGCCCCTGGCGATGCTGGCACCTTTACGGGTTACGCGTCGACGTTCGGCGGTTTGCCAGATGCCTATGGCGATATCATCGCGCCTGGCGCCTTCGCCGCATCGCTCGCAGCCCATGCCGCGGCAGGTACGAACCCGGCCATGCTGTGGTCGCATGATCAATCACAGCCGCTCGGCGTATGGACGAGTGTGACCGAAGATGCAAAGGGCCTTGCTGTCAGCGGTCGGCTTCTGATCGAGGATGTGCCGCAGGCTGCAACAGCGTATGCGCTGATGAAGGCGAACGCGCTGGGGCTTTCCATCGGCTACAAGGTCACGGCGCAGACCGATAGCACGCCAAACGTGCTTCAGGCCGTCGATCTATACGAAATCAGTCTTGTTGCCATCCCGGCGAACTCGCAAGCGCAGATCACCAGCGTCAAATCGAGTCCGAGGGAATTCGAGCGCCAGGTGCGCGAGGCGTTGGGCCTGAGTGCACGCCAAGCGAAAAGGCTATGCGCCGGCGGCTTCGCGGCAATGGTTCGGGACGAACCGGACGACGGCGACGACCTGGCGGAACTCGCCGAGCAGATCAAATCGATTACTTCAACTATTGTAAGGAAATGAACGATGGACAACATCGAAGTTGTGAAAAAGGCACTCGACGGCCATGGTGAGGCGCTGAAGAAATTCCAGGAAGAATACGAAAATCGCCTTAAAGATATCTCGGAAAAAAACGCCGAGCTGACCGAAAAATGCCTCGAGCTCGAGCGCAAGATGCATGATGTGCCGCCGAGCGGGGATTTCAACGGCATGGGTGCCGGCAAGACTCCCGCGGAGATAGTTTTGAAGTCTGCTGGGTTCGAAATGTTTCGCAAAGGACAGACGTCGGCGACCAAAATCGAGATGGGCTGCAGCCTGTTCGATATCTTGAGGAAGACGGCACTCGTTAACGCGACCGGGCAGAACCAACCGTTGGTCCCGGCGATGCGTGTGACCGGTATCTATAGCGCGCCTCAACGGCGGCTGACGATCAGGGATCTGTTGGCGAATTATCCGACCACGTCGAACCTGATCGAATGGACCAAGGAGAACGTATACACCGACGGTGCTGCTGTCCAGTATTCCAGCCCCGACATGGAAAACGTGCTCCTGGGTGAATCCGGTATTACATTCACAATGAGCACTGCGCCGGTCGTGACGATCGGCACATGGATGCCGGTGTCGCAGCAGGTATTGAACGATTCACCGATGCTGCAAACATATCTCAACCAGCGATTGACCTATCACGTGTTGCTGAAGGAAGAAGCTCAACTCCTCAATGGTACCGGCACACAGGGTGAGATGTCCGGAATATTGAAATCCGGCAATTACACCGCCTTCACCGGCGGGTCGACCGGGGATACCAAGCTCGACACGTTGCGCCGGGCGATCTACCAGGTTCAGAACGCTGAGATTCAACCGACCGGCATCGTGCTCCATCCTGCGGACAGTCTCGATATCGATCTCATCAAGGATGACAACGGCAACTACATTTTCCGCAAGCCGTCAGACGATGCGCCTGGTGGAGTATGGAATCTGCCGGCCGTCGTGACGAAATCGATCACTTCGGGGAAATTCCTGGTCGGAGCTTTCGCCAGCTCTGCAACGGTCTGGGACAGACAGGAAGCCGCCTTCGAACTCTCCAACTCGCACAGTGATTATTTCGCGAAAAACATGATTGCGGCGCGTGTTCTCGAACGGCTTGCACTGACAGTCGAACAGCCTGCCGGCTTCGTTTCGGGCACCTTCTGAAAACCATGGCCGCCGGCGCACGTGGTCACCGCGTGCGCCGGTATTTTCACTTTTGATGAGGCAATGACATGGCACTCGGAAGCCTGGTTGTAAAAGTCGGCGCCAACATCGCCGAGTATCAGTCTGCGATGGACAAGGCGGCGCACCTCACACAGAAAAACTTCACCTCGATGCAGGACGCGGCGAAGAAATCTGCTGCCACGATCGGTCTGGCGTTCACAGCGGCTGCAGGCGGCCTCCTCGCCCTGGTGAAACACCAGATCACCGCCGCCGATGAAATGTCGAAGATGGCACAGCAGGTCGGCATTACGACCGAATCTATGTCGGCGCTGGTTTACGCTGCAGGCATGGCCGGCGTCGGCATGCAGGAAATGGGTTCCGACACTGCGCAATTCGCGAAGAACATATCTGATGCGCGCCAGGGGCTCGGTCAGGCTCTCCCGGCGTTTCAGGCGATGGGAATATCGGTCACCGACGCGGCCGGCAATCTCAAGGGCATGGATGTGCTGCTCGATGAGATCGCCGACAAGTTCGCGACGTACCGCGATGGCACCAACAAAACGGCATTGGCGGTGCAGCTGTTCGGGTCCGCCGGGGCGAAATTGATTCCGATGCTCAACGGCGGATCGGCGGCGTTGCATCAGGCGGCCGACGAGGCAGCGCGGTTCGGTATCATCATCAGCACGCAGGCCGGCAAATCGGCCGAAGCGTTTGACGATAATATCTCCCGGCTGAAAGCCGCCGCCAGCGGCTTTGGCAACGAAGTCGCGGCACAGGTCCTGCCGAGCCTTCAGAGCTGGAGCGACTATATGGTCGAGGCGGCGAAGAAGGGTGACGGCCTGAATGATACGGTCAGGGATACGGCAGAATTGATGCGCATCGCTGCCAGTACCACGATCGTTTTTGCGAAGGCGTTTATGGCTGTCGGCACAGCGATCGGTGGCTACGCTGCGGCCATCGCCGGCGCGGGCAGAAAACTCGAAGAGCTCAAGAGCCCATTCGCCTCGATGTTCCCCGACAACAAAATGATGCAGGCGGGCGTCGATAAGGTCGGTAAATGGGGGCAAAGCGCGCTCGACCAGATCCGTGACGTGAACAAGGACGTGGCCGCGAAAATGAGCGACATGGCTGGGCAACTTGATGCGGTGTGGGATAACCACCCGAGCAAGAGCACGGTCGAGAAGGCCGCCGCCAAGATCGCAGCGCCGGTGATTCAAGGCGCGAAGAAAGCATCTGCAGCAATCGATCCGCTCGCGGTCCAGGCAGCTGCTGTGTGGCAATCGGTGGCCACGCCGGCCGACATTCTCGCCAACAAGGAAGAGCAGCTCGAAAAGCTCTTTAAATCGGGCGCGATCAGCGCCGATCTGTATTCCGCCGGAATCGAAAAAGCGAAGAAAGCGTTCGAAGACGCCGCCAACTCCGCCGACCCGCTGATCGCTGTCGGCAAGCAGCTGCATGAATCTCTGATGACGCCGATGGAAAAGCTGGCGTCGCAAACCGATCAGTACAACAAGCTGCTGGACGATGGCGCGATCTCATGGGATGACTACTCACGCGCGATTTTTGAGGCGCAGGGCAAGATTCAGGACATCGGTCAGACCGCTAAGCAGTCCGCGAGTTTCGCCCAGGACCTGGGCTTCACGTTCAGCTCTGCGCTCGAGGATATTATCGCCCAGGGCGGTTCAGCCCGCGACATGCTGCGCGGGCTCGGGCAGGACGTGCTGCGCATCGCGACGCGCGATCTGGTGACGAAGCCGCTTGACAATGCGATAAGCGGAGTTATCGGCAATATCGGGAGCGGCCTGTTCAGCGGGCTTTTCGGCAGCGCCAAGGGCAATGTTTTCCTGAACGGCAACCTGCAGGCCTTTGCCGAAGGGGGCGTTGTGTCGAGTCCGGCGCTGTTTCCGATGGCAGGCGGCCGTACCGGGCTGATGGGCGAGGCAGGGCCGGAAGCGATCATGCCCCTTGCACGCGGATCTGACGGCAAACTCGGTGTGCGCGCAGGCCTTGGCGGCGGTGCAGACGTCTCCACTGGAGGTGGTAATGCCGGCGTGACGATCATTTATCAAATCGGAACGGTGGACGCTCGTGGCGCCGATTCGGGCACTGCGGCGCACCTGCAGCAGCTCTACCAGGCGACGATTCAACCAAAAGTCGTCGCAGCGACAGTAGATGCGGCCCTGGCAAAACTTCATAGTGAGATAACGAAAGGCGGTGGGTGGGCCCGCACGGTCGGGAGGCGCAGGTAGGCACACATCAAAGGGTAAGTATGGGGGTATCTTTTAAAACGCCTGAACGCGGAACAAGTGTTCATGCGGCTTACAGGTCATAGTTCGACTCTTGCCTCTGCCACATATCTACTTAATCCTGCCCAACGCCGTTCACTAAACTTCTTCCCGAACCTAGTATTCAAGCCATTCACGACCGCCACGCTGGCATGGTTGCACCACAACCGGGATATCCTGCGAAGCGTGATGGACAACACTCGAAATACAGCAGGGAAAACCCGCAGCACCGGATCAGCTCGTCGTCGTTCATACGCTCACTTCGTTTCTCGTCGCGCCCTGAACGGCTGGTGAACCAGCAGGGGGGTACGTGGCGCCGAGGGATCGTGATCTGTTGAATTACGGGGCGTTCGCCAACGCGGATGTTGGCCGTTAACACGATGTTAACGTAAGCATGGGGCGGTTACGTCGGCGCTGTTTTTCAACAGAGAGGCCTCTTTATAGGCAAAGCGTACACCGTCGCTGGAAGATTGAAAGCTTGCAGGATTATTGTGCGTTAGGATCGGTGGACGGTTGACAAACTTGACTCGCGGACGAATTGTTAGGCGCCTCCGGAGAGTTTGGAAGGCGCTCTGCGACTGTACGAAGCGTTGCGACAGTAGCGCCGGTGACGTCCACGTGTCTTTTCAGGGCACTGTGAAGCTCTTTAAGCACCGCAACAATGCGGTTAACTAGATCAAAAACTATAAGCATTACAACATTCGTAAGAAGGACTGCCACGTTAAGGCTGATGAATAGAACGTCATATCGGCTCGGTGGTGTATGGTTGATCAGCTCAATAACCAGACCAATGGCCGGCATACCAAAGCCAAACACTTCACCCCAGTTGGACCTTATGAAACGTGTAGCAATCGAAGGGGGTGGCGTCAGGCCGACGGATGGGTCTTGGCGGTAGAGTTCAATTTGTCTCATTTGTTTGCGCTGCAGGTAGCCAACACTTAGCGCAACAACGGCACCAACGACTACTGCGAGTACGGCTATCCAGTTCGTTGTTGTCATAATATTTACTTGGTTTGTGGGCGCGCGCTATTGAAAAATCTTTGCGGTTATGTGCTGCGTAGTGCCATCCGCACAGCTCGCACGTTATCTGCGCCATCGGTACTGTAGGTATTTTTGTCGGCATTCATCCGATACTATTAGGTATGCATCAAATGTTCGTACGGTTTTTCGGGTGAAGTGTGAACGTCGCTTCTCGGTCGCAGATCAATTCCGTCGCGATTCCGCCGCGGCCATGAAATTTTTTCTGAAAAGCAGCGGATCGGATATGTTATGAAACGGTGCGTTGTGCGTTCCGGTTCCGGAGATTGTCACGGAGCCGTAGTTGAAAATCCGTCCCAGTACGCTTTGATCAACTTGAACGCTTTCCACCTTTTCCAGAAACATTTCGATCGTACGGCGCTGCACCAAGCCGGTTTTTGCGATCACGCGCTTGTCGGTGACCGCCAGCTCGGTCGTGACATAAACGACAAACGCCCATGTCCAGCATAAAACGCCGATGCCAACGAGCGGCAGGAGAATGATGCCGGCGAGTATCAGCGGTGCCAGTGACCAGCGACTGACTCTCGCGCGATAGGTAACGGCTTCGTCGCCGATCAGCGTTTGATCAACGTAGGAATTCACACGGCCGGCCTTCGCGTTACTGCAGGCGGCGCGCCGCTTCGCGGCCGAAGCGCAGCAATTCACGATCGCGCCCGCGCACCGCGTACACCATCTCGCCGTTGGCATAGCCGACGATGAGGGATGTTTTTCCGAATATGCCGATGATCGCACGCAGCAGGCCGTAGACGATCAGCAGGATGCCGACGATGCGCAACGGCTGATAAAGCCGGCGTGCCTGCGTCGCGATCGAGGCCAGCACGTCGGGCCCGTCGTCGGTGTCGGCAGCGGCCGGCGCGCGCTGTGCCGACTGCTGGATGTAACGCGCGAGCACATGATCGGTGCGCGGCAGCAGCCAGCCGATCAGCAAGCCGATGATGATCAGAATGATGCCGCGCGTGATTGCGTGCGTCGAAAACGCGAATCCGGCGCGCACCAGTGCAAGCTTGTTGAGCGCGTAACTTTCTTCACCGCCCGGCGTGATGACGACCAGCCGGCGGTCAGTCAGAACCAGTTCGTCTCCGCTGCTGACGGCGCGGCGCTTCAGGTAGAAGTCGAGTTGCGTTTCGTTTTCGCCAAGATCGAAGTCGGACACGATGGGATTCCTCCGGATGTTGGACGGCCCGCCGTAACGGCATGCAGTTATTGTGGCAACATTTATACCGGCTTGGGCGCAGTTTCTCAAGCGTCGGGTGCCGGCGGCATCACGGCCGGCCGCTCGCCGAAATCGAGCGTCGATGCCAGCCACACGATGATGACGGCGCAAACGCCGGCCGGAACAAACGCCATTGCCGGAATGCCGGTGGCGTCCCATCCGAATCCGCCGATGATCGGAATCACCACGGCGCAGGCGTAGCCGATCGTGAACATGGCGGCCGACATCCGGTGCACATCATCCGGGTCGGCCAGCAACGGCGGCAATGCCAGCGTCAGAATGAGTCCGAGCGCCGAGCAGAAGCCGATCACTCCGGACCATACCACGGCCCACGCGCCCGGCATCAGCGTGAGACCGGCGACGCCGGCTGCGGACAGCGCGCCGATCGCGGCGTACGGCGCACGCCGCCGCGTCAGCCGTTGCGCCCACAGCAACATCATCGCGGAAGCCGGAATCTGGCATAGATTGATTGCGGTCAGCGCACTGCTGATCAGATCGGAGCGGCCGGTCCTGTGCAGATAATCCGGAATGAACGCATTGGTGCCGAAGTAGAGGCTGGAGATGCCGCCCATGATCAGTCCCAGCTTCCAGGTCAATGGACTGGTCCAGTCCGGCCACCAGAGTCGAGCGCGGACCGGCGCGAGGGGGGCGGCCTTGCCCATGGTTCGTGTGCGCAATGCGACCAGCCCGGCGGTGATCAGAACCGGAACCGCCCAGAACACGAAGCTGCTGCGCCAGCTGCCGCCGACCAGCGGCAGCACGAACGGAATGGTGAGCGAAGCGGCCAGCGTTTCGCCGACCAGCAGGCCGTTCGAATAGATCGCGGTGGCAAAGCCGATGCGGTGCGGCAGCCATTCGCGCACGATCGGAGGTAGCGCCGGCTGCATCACCGCGATGCCGACTCCCATGACGAGCGTGGCGGCGAACAGCAGGGCAACGTCCGGTGCCATGCCGCGCAGCGCCGATGCAGCGGCCGTCAGCAGCAGGCCGCCGATCAGTGTGGTCTGCGCGCCAAAACGCGCAATCAGCAGCGAGCCCGGTATTGCGGCTGCCGCAAACAACAGCGGCGGCAGACCGGAGAGTACGCCGATTCCGGTCTGCGACAAGTGGAAATCTTCGTGGATCAGCGGGATGACCGGCGGCACCGCCGGCACCGTGATGCGCAGCGCCATGCCGGCCAGCCACAGCAGCAGGAGCGTGTACAGAAACCGGCCGGTGGGTGATTGTTCCGCCCTGTCAGGTGCGTGCATTCGGATATGTCACTTGTTATGCACGCAATGTTAACAGTGGGGCGGTGTTGTGTCAGGAAGTCGGGGAAAATAACAACCACACGGCAGACGTGGACGTCTGCCGTTGCGCGGTTGTGAACGGTTTCTACGCGGCGCCCGCAGACGCCGCGTTTTTCATGTCACAGATAGATGCAGCGTTCCAGCCTCGATTTAAGCCGCCGATCGTCGGTCTTGGTGTAGTCCTTCTCGAAACTGTCGGTGACGAGCTGGCGCACCCGCGCATCGAGATGGCCTTTGAGCAGACCCATGAACGTCGGCGCCGCCACCATGATCAGCCGCTGGTAGAGATTTTTCTTGCGGCCCTGTTCGAGTTCGCGCGCAAGCTGCAGCGCGAAACGGTCGGCCTCCACCTGCTTGGGCGGCGTTTGCGGTACGCAGACGCCGTGGCCGTTGCCGTGACTGCTGTTGTAGCCGGGACGATCGGATACCAGCCTTGACGCCTTTTCCCGACTTTCTCCGTGTGTGAATTGCTTGAGTTTACGCAGGCCGGTCTTGGGACCGGAATTGAGATAGATACATGCAGAACTGGCATTTGCAACAAGAACCCAGGAAGTACCCATAAGCGATCTCCCTTGTTACGGCGTGAGCTCCATACACCTGTGACAGCGCCGGAGCGGTTTGGATTCCCCTGAAGGCCGTTTCGCCAACTATTAATTACCCCGAACGCTTTGTCAATGGCAATTCGACACGCACCTCCAGCCCGCCGCCGGGCCGCCCCAGCAGGCGCACGTGGCCCTCGTGCAGCAGCGCGATGCGATTGACGATCGCCAGTCCAAGGCCGGTGCCGCTGGTGCCGCGCGCGGCATCGAGCCGGGTGAACGGCTGCAGCATCCGTTCCGCGTCCGCTTCCGGAATGCCGGGGCCGCGGTCACGCACGGCAACCACTGCACGGCTGTCTTCGGCCCACGTCGCCACCTCGACGCCGCCGCCGCCGTGCCGCCAGGCGTTGCCGATCAGGTTGGCGAGCAGGCGCTGTATCAGGACCGGATTGAGCTTGAGCGGCGGCAGCGTGCCGAGTCGGGTCGTCACCGGTTTGCCTTCGCGTTCGTAGCGCGCGGTTGCCGCCGCCGCCAGCTGATTGAGGTCGGCCGTCTCGGTTGCCGGACCGTCGGCATGCACGCGGGCAAAATCGAGGAACTGGCCGATCGCGACGTCGATGTCGTCGATGTCCTCGACCATGCCGGGCTTCAGCGCCGGTTCGATCTTGTCGTCCAGCATTTCGATCGAAAGCCGCAACCGCGACAGCGGTGTGCGCAAATCATGCGAAATGCCGGCGAGCAGCAGCGCGCGATCGTCTTCCGCGCGATTCAGGTCACTGGTCATCTGGTTGAACGCACGGCTCAGTGTGCGCAACTCCATCGGACCGGTTTCGTGCAGCGGTTCGGGGCGGCGGCCCGCGCCTATCTTCAACGCGGCACGGGTGAGCTGGCGCAGCGGGCGATTGATGCGCGCGACGATCAGGTAGGCGCCGCCCACCGACAATATCAGCACGAGAAGGCCGGCGATGATCCATTTCCACGGAATGACGCTCTCGAAGCGGGTGCGCGGAACCATCATCCAGTATTCGTCGCCGTCGATCGTGAAGCTGACCCAGATCGCGTGCACGCCGTTGCGCTGCATCGTGAAGCGGGTGTCGGAACCGAGATCGTCTTTCAGATAGGTTCCAATCAACTGGTAAAAAGCGGAGTCCGACAACGGTGCAATCTTGTCCTTCGGAGAGCCGAGATAGACGCGGATGCCCTGGCGGTAGGACAGCTCCTCGAGCAAGGCCAGCCGCATGTCGGGCTGGGCCGTGATCAGTGCCGCGCGCGTCAGCACCACCATGCTGGAGAGCGCCTGTGCCCAGCGCCGCGCGCGCGGTTCGCGCTCGGCGAGGCGGAACATGTTCAGCCATACCAGATGGCCGACGATCATCAGTATCGCCAGCAGCAGCACCGTGCGCCACAGCAACGTGCGCGGCCAGAGTCTCATTGGGATTATCGACAACAGTAGCGGACGCAAAGGATGAGCGGAGCAGGGCGGAGGAGCAGCTGGCGGGATGGAAGGCGGTGCCGCAAAAATCGACCACCCCTTCCGCTTCGCTCCCTGCGACCGCGACAGGCAGAGCAGGCGCCCGTGCAGCGGGTGCGACCCTGAAGCGGGATGCGGGCGTCTCGATTCGCGGTCGCACCGCGAAGCGGACGGGGTGGTGGGCGGCGCCTGGAAAAACCGATTACTCCTTCCACTTCGTTCCCACCTCTCATCAAAAGCAAGGGCCGAAAGCTATTGCGCCGCCTTGCCGTCCGGAATGAACACGTAGCCGAATCCCCACACCGTCTGGATGA
>JBDZVW010000371.1:0-2996 GCA_040255885.1 Betaproteobacteria bacterium | reverse complement strand
TCCGTCACGGTGAATCGCTGTACAACGTGAAACGGTTGTGCAACGCCGATCCCAAAATCGACGTACCGTTGACTGCACGCGGCATCCGGCAGGCGCAGGCAGCGCGTGCACGGTTTGCCTCAAAATCGCTGGAGGCAATCTACGTGTCGGAGCTGCCCCGCGCGCGGCAGACGGCGGAGATCATTCGTCGCGATCACGCCTGCCCAATGATCGTCGATGCCCGTCTCAACGATCGCCGCTCGGGATTCGAGGGCCGGCCGATCGACGAATATCTGGCTGCCGCCGCTTCCGACCCGCTGCATTTCTGCGCACCCGGCGGCGAATCGTATCTCGACCTGAAAATGCGCGTGATCGCGTTTCTCGACGAACTCGCGCAGTTCGACGCCGGCGCGGTCGCGGCGGTCACGCATCACGAAGTGCTGCAGATCGTGAAAGGCACACTGGAAAATTTCGACGATCCCGACATGTGGCGCATCTGGATCGAGCCCGGTGCGATCCTCGCATACGAGTTCGACGGCAGCAACCGCGTGCGGCGGGGAAGCGGCTAGATGTATAGTCCAGCGATGACGAATTCCGCAATTGACGAATCGATTGACCACTCCGCTGCAACGATCCGGCTCGGGCGCTTCGAGCTGCCGTTGCGCACGCCGCTGGTGATGGGCATCGTCAACGTCACGCCCGATTCGTTCTACGCCGGCGGGCGCCATGCCACCGCGGACGCCGCGATCCGTCATGCGCTCGAACTGAGGACGCAGGGCGCCGACATTATCGATATCGGCGGCGAATCGACCCGTCCCGGCGCGGCGCCGGTGGCGCTGCGCGAGGAACTGCGGCGCGTGCTGCCGGTGGTCGAAGCGCTGAACGCAAACGATTTTCCGATATCGGTCGATACTTCGAAACCGGAAGTCATCGCGCAATCGATCGCACGTGGCGCATCGATGATCAACGACGTCAACGCGTTGCAGGCAGACGGTGCGCTGGAGGCGGCAACTGGCGCCGACGTCGGCGTGTGCCTGATGCATCGCCAGGGCGATCCGCAGACGATGCAAATCGACCCGCATTACGGCGACGTGGTCAACGAGGTGCTCGAATTTCTGCACGATCGCATTGAAGCTGCGGAGCACGCCGGTATCACACGCGACCGCATCATCGTCGATCCCGGCTTCGGCTTCGGCAAGCGCACCGCGCACAACGTCGCGCTGTTGCGCCAACTCGACCGCTTCCGCGCACTCGGCGTGCCACTGCTGGTCGGGCTCTCGCGCAAGGCAATCTTTGGCAGGCCGCCGGGATGCGGCCCGGTATCCGGGCCCGCATACAGTCTCGCCGCCACACTGCTGGCAGCGCAGGCTGGTGTCGCGATCATTCGCACACACGACGTTGCCGCTACGCGCGACGCGCTGGCGGTGCTGCGCGCAGTGAACGGCGTGCGCTGATCGCACGATGGCCATTCCGCTCCACAAGCCCGTTTCTACAGCAGGCCAGCTGTATCTTGACGATTGCCTGGCGCGCGCGGCTGCCGCCGTGCAGGAATGGCGGGCACGCTGGCCGGCGATCGCACCGCATCCGGCGCAGCAGATCGACCCTGCGCTGTTCGAGCGTGCATGGCGCGAATACGCGGCACGGCTGCAAACGAACCCGCCGTTTTTCCATCCCGGCTACGCTGCACAGATGATCCGGCAACCCCATCCTATTGCGGTGCTCGGCTATCTCGCCGCGATGCTGATCAATCCGAACAACTACGATCACGCCGGCGGTCCCGCCACCGCCGAAATGGAGCACGAGGCGATCGCGATGATCGCCGCGATGCTGCATCTGCCGCGCAGCGCGACCGGACATCTCGCCAGCGGCGGCACGATCGCGAATCTCGAAGCATTGTGGGTCGCGCGCGAGCTGGGACCGCGCGGCGCCGTGGCGGTCAGCGATCAGGCGCACTTCGCGCATTTCCGCAACTGTGCGCTTCTAGGTGTCGAGTGCGTGAAAGTCGCAACCGACGATGCCGGCCGCGTCGACGTCGACCGCCTCGAACAGATGCTGAAAAAACAACGCATCGCTACCGTGGTGGCAACTGCCGGCACCACCGCGCTCGGCGCGGTCGATCCGATCGACGATCTGATCACGTTGCGCGAGCGCTACGGTTTTCGGCTGCACATCGATGCCTGCTATGGCGGTTTCTTTGCGGTGCTGGCATGGAACGGCGACACGTGCGTTCCGTCCGCGCCGCTGAAAGCACTCGCGCAGTGCGACTCGGTTGTGATCGATCCGCACAAACGCGGCTTGCAGCCGCTGGGCTGCAGCGCCCTGCTGTGGCGCGAAGCACCGCCACTGTCGCTCTACGGCAAGGCGCCGGGATATGCGGAATTTACGCCGGGCGAGTTCAATCCCGGTGCGGCAAGTCTCGAATGCTCACGTGCCGGCGCGGCCGCCGGCGCGCTGTGGCTGACGCTGAAGTGCCTGCCGCTCGATACGGAACACGGATTCGCCGGCATCCTGTCGGCCACGCTGGCCGCGGCACGGCGCTGGGCGGAATTGATTCGCGAGTCGGACGAATTCATGCTCTATATCGAACCCGATCTCGATATCGTCACCTTTCTGCCGCGTGCAATGCGCAGCGTGTCGGGGCTTGATCGCGCCTGTCGCGCGTTAGTAGCTGCACTGCGCGATGCCACGCCGCCACTGTATCTTAGCCTGCTAAAAGTCGATGCCGGTCGCATCGTCGCGCGGTGTCCCGGCATCACCGCCGATGCGCCGGATTGCCACATTTTGCGCACCGTGCTGATGAAGCCGGAGCATGAGACGGCGGTTGATGCGATGCACGGCCAAGTCGTCACGAGTTGGCGAAAGATCCGGTCCGCCGGTAGGCGCAAGCAGTGCGATGGCCGCGAAATCCCCCCTCACCCCCCTTTGTCAAAGGGGGGAATCTAAAGAGAATCGCCGCGACGCGGCGATTTTTTTGCTACTCGTTCCGGTTCTTTGCGAGAAACCGGATCAGCGGTTCG
>JBDZVW010000055.1:0-11636 GCA_040255885.1 Betaproteobacteria bacterium | reverse complement strand
TGATCGCCGACGTGAAGTCGGGCGTCAGCGGCGCCGGACGCAAGGCCGAAACGCATCTGCTGCTGGGCGAGGCGTCGGACAATTTCAAGGCCTATGGCGTGGGCGGCCACCGCCATCATCCGGAAATCGTGCAGGGCCTGCAGCAGCGCAGCGAAAAGCCGGTGCGGCTCACTTTCGTGCCGCATCTGACGCCGATGATCCGTGGCATTCATGCGACGCTCTATGCGCGGCTCACCCACGGTGCCGGCGATCTGCAGGCGCTCTATGAACGCCGTTACCGCGACGAACCATTTGTCGACGTGATGCCGCCGGGCAGCCATCCCGATACGCGCTCGGTGCGCGGCGCCAATGTCTGCCGTATCGCGGTGCACCGGCCGCAGGGCGGCGACACCGCGGTGATCCTGGCGGTCGAGGACAATCTGGTCAAGGGGGCCGCGGGGCAGGCGGTGCAGAACATGAACATCATGTTCGGCCTGCCCGAAACCACCGGCATCGCGCAGGTGGCGCTGCTTCCCTGAGGGGTGCGTCGCCGGCAACGGGCTCACGGAAACGGCGATGCGATGGCGTGGATTCAGGCGCAGGTTCGGAGTGGCGGCGGCGCGCGTTGCGGTGCGGCCGCGCTGGCCGTGGTACGGCCGCCTGCTGATCATGCTTGCCGGTTGCGCGCTGGCGCTGGCGATTGCGTGGTGGACATTCCACTTGAATCTGATCGAGCACAACCGGCGGCTGCACGCACTGACGGTGACGATCGCGCAGCAGCAGGACCAGCTGGCCGGGCAGCGCGATGACATTTCGCAGCTGAAACGGCAGCTGGCGGAGGCCGGCCACGCGGCCGATCTCGAGCGCTCCACGGCCGAGGGTCTGAAGCAGCAGATCACGGCGCTGACCGGGGAAAATGCCGAGCTGAAGAAGGACCTGGCGTTTTTTCAGACGCTGATGCCGGCGAGCGGCAAGGCCGGGCTGACGATCAACCGCCTGCAGATCACGCGCGCCGCAGCGCCCGGACAATACCGTTACCAATTGCTGCTGCTGCAATCGGGGCTGCATGACAAGGTGTTCGACGGCACGGTGCGGTTCGTGATAAATATCGAAAAAAACGGCAAGGCGGTGACGGTGAGCTGGCCGCAGAACGATGACCCGTTGCCCGCGCTGCATGTGAATTTCAAGTTCTACCAGCGCGTCGAGGGCACGTTTCATGTGCCGCCGCAGGCGCGGGTGAAAAGCGTGGAGGTCAGGGTTTACGAAACCGGCGGCAAGAATCCGAAAATCACGCAGACGATGAAAATTTCGTAAGGAGCGCTCATGTTCGGAAAAAAGCGCAGCAAGCCGCGCAACCGCATTGAATCGCTGATCGGCGCCGACACGAAAGTGACCGGCGACATCACGTTCAGCGGCGGCATACGCATCGACGGCACGGTGATCGGCAACGTCGCGGCGGCCGGCGACGAGCCGGCGATGCTGGTGCTGTCGTCGCGCGCCCGCATCGCAGGCGACGTTGCGGTATCGCACCTGATGATCGACGGCACCGTGGCCGGCTCGATCCGTGCCACCGAAGTGGAGCTTCAGCGCAACGCGCGGATTACCGGCGATGTCCACTACAAGGCGCTCGAGATCCGGCTGGGGGCAGTGGTGCAGGGCCGGCTGATGCATGAAATACAGCCGTCCGCCGAACGGGTGGTTCCGCTCAAATCCGCGGGCGGCGACAGCGCGCCGGCGATTGACCCGTCCATGGCCGCAGCGGATAATTAGAACCTGTCTCATGGATATTCGCGCGATGCGTTGCGGCCCAAAAGATGCGGATGCAAGGCGCGGCGCGCCGCCCATAGTCATTCTATGGGCAAGCGACGCAACGCCGCAGGCGCGCTTTTGGGCCGCAACCCTTCGGGACCGGGCGATTTGGGCGCGTTTCAGCGTCGCTCGCCGCTTGCATAGTCTCGCTATGCGGCGCGACTCGCTCCTCGAATCGCATCCCAAATCGCCCGGTCGCACACGTGAATATCCATGAGACAGGTTCTGAAACCTTGATGCAGGAGCAGCGAATGAACGCAGTCACCGAAATGCCGACGCCGCTGGTGTTCACCGACAGCGCGGCCGACAAGGTCAAAAGCCTGATCGATGAGGAAGGCAATGCCGATCTCAAGCTGCGCGTGTTTGTGACCGGTGGCGGTTGTTCCGGATTCCAGTACGGATTCACGTTCGACGAGGCCGTCAGCGAAGACGATACCGAGATGCAGAAAAACGGCGTGACATTGCTGATCGATCCGATGAGCCTGCAATACCTGATGGGCGCCGAAATCGATTATCAGGAAGGCATCGAAGGCGCGCAGTTCGTGATCCGGAATCCGAACGCGACGTCGACCTGCGGTTGTGGTTCGTCGTTTTCGGCCTGATCGGTCCCGGTTCAAATGAAAAACGGGGGCTGCGGCCCCCGTTTTTCATGCCGGATGGATTGCGCCCAGCACACGCGGACCGCGGGCGCCGGTGACTGCCGGCAGGTTGCCCGGCTCATGCCTTAGCGTTCTGCACGCGAGCCACGCGAACGCGCAGGCTTCGACCCAGTCGGCACCGATGCCGAGCGTGTCGGTCGATGCAACGCGGCATTGCGGCAGCAGCGTGGCTATCCGTCCGCTCAGCGCCGCGTTGTGCGCGCCACCGCCGCACAGGTATAGCTCGTGCGGCGCACCGCAGTAGTTGCCGACTGATTGCGCGATGGCGCGCGCGCTGAGTTCGAGCAGCGTTGCCTGCACGTCGCGCGGCGGCAGTGAACCGGTGCCGAGCCGTTCCAGCCAATCCATGTTGAAGTGTTCGCGTCCAGTGCTTTTGGGCGGCGGCCGGTGAAAGAATTCGTCGGCCAGCATGCGTTCGAGCAGCTGCTGATCGACCGTTCCGCCGGCTGCCCAGGCGCCGTTCTCGTCGAAACTTTTGCCGATGTGCATCCCGGCCCAAGCATCGAGCAGCAGATTGCCGGGGCCGCAGTCGAAACCGCAGGTTTCACGGCCGGGCGCGAGGTCGGTGACATTGCTGATGCCGCCGATGTTGACGATGACACGGTGCCGCGAGCGATGGCGGAACACGGCGTCATGAAACGCCGGCACCAGCGGCGCGCCTTCGCCGCCGGCCGCAATGTCGCGGCTGCGGAAGTCGTTTATCACCGTGATTCCGGCAAGCTCCGCGAGCAGCGCGGCGTTCACCAATTGAATGGTGTAACCGGCGTCCGGACGATGGCGCACGGTCTGACCGTGGCAGCCGATCGCCGCGATCGCGGCGGCGTCGATAGCGGCATCCTGCAGCAGCCCGCCGATCGTTGCCGCATAGGCGCAGGCCAGCCGGTTGCCGATGCGCGCGGCACGGTCGATCTCGTTGTCGCCAGCAGCATTCAGCGCCAGCAGCTCCGCGCGCAAGTCCGGTGCGAAGGCATCAAAACGGGTTTGCACGACAGCGGGCGGTGTCGCGCCACAGTCGGCCAGGACGGCGTCAATGCCATCGAGGCTGGTTCCGGACATCAGTCCGGCGTAGTACTGTGGCATTGCAGGAAGGGATTGGTGATTGGGGATCAGGGGTTAGCTTAAACGTCCATGGCACGCATACTCCCGGTCTCTAATCCCAAATCCCTAATCCCTGGTTCCAAGGCTGGCGACCTGGGTCGTGCGCTTGATCAGATCGAGGCGCTGCTCCATGGATACCGCGATCTTGTGAAACGCCGGCCTTTCCTGCGCCGTGATCGGGTTGGCGGTCGGCAATGCGACTTTCATCGGATTGCGCGGAACGTGATCGATGCGGAATTCGTAGTGAAGGTGGGGGCCGGTAGCGAGTCCGGTCATGCCGACATAGCCGATCACTTCGCCCTGACGCACCTTTTCGCCCCGGTGCAGGCCTTTTGCGAAGCGCGACAGGTGGCCGTAATAGGTTTCGTAGTGCTTCATGTGCTTGAGGATGATCAGGTTGCCGTAGCCGCCGCGCCGGCCGCAGAATTCCACGTGCCCGTCAGCAGTGGCTTTCACCGGGGTGCCCTTTGGCGCACCGAGGTCGACGCCCGTATGCCGCCGCCATTTCTTCAGAATCGGATGGTAGCGGGCGTCCGAGTAGCGTGACGTGATGCGCGTGAACGGCAATGGCGAGCGCAGGAATGCGTTGCGCATGTTCTTGCCGTCGGCCGTGTAATAGCCGCCGTGGCCGCCGTTGTCGAAATAGATCGCCTGGTAGGTGTGGCCGTCGTTGACGAATTCGGCCGCCAGCACGCGGCCGCTCTTGACGAATTCCCCGTCGTTGTAGAACGCTTCGTAGGCGACGACGAAACGGTCGCCGCGCCGCAGGTCCTTGTGGAAATCGATGTCGGTGCCGAAGATGTCGGCCAGCTTGAGCGCGACGGCCTCGGGTACGTGGGCCGCATCGGTGGCGCCAAACAGCGAGCTGACGATGGTGCCGGCTTTCACGATCACCCGTTGATCGAGCCAGGCCGGATGATCGGTGACGGCGAAGCCGCCGCCGTTGCGTTCCACCTCGAACATGCTGCTGCCGTTGCGATAACGCAGCGCCAGCAGCTTGCCGTCGGCGGTGGTGCGCGCGCGCACGATCTTGCCCGGAATCAACCGGTACAGCGCTTTCGCGTTCCTCGCGCTGCGCAGAAAATCGGACGCGTCCGAATCGTCGACGCCCAGCCGCGTCAGCACGTCACCGATGGTGTCGCCGCTGCGGATCGCCGCATCGTGCCAGTAGCCGGGATCGGTATTCGCGATCACGGCGGGCGCCGGCAGCGTTACTCGCTGCACGACGTCGGTGACGGGAACGGTTTGTGTGACGGTGTTGGGTGCGATGCCGAATGCTGCGACCACACCGAGAAACGGCAGCACGACGGCGGCGGCGAGGCGGCGAAATCGGGTGCTGCGAAGCAGTGGAAGAATGTTTTGCGTTAGAATCCCTTCCGTCTGCTGTGGTGGCATCGCCTCTCCCTTACCTTGTAATCCGAGCCTGGCTGGCACAGGAATATATAAGGGCGGGAGCTTAGCAGAAGTCGAATGGCCCCGGCAATGGGAAAAGCGGCCGATTTACACGGGATATCGGGATTTTGGTGGCGGACATTGCGGAAGCGCTGCAGGTGATCAGACGCGGCTGCGACGAGCTGATCGTCGAGCAGGAATTGATCGACAAGTTGAAGATCGGACGGCCGTTGCGGGTCAAGGCCGGCTTCGATCCCACCGCGCCCGATCTGCATCTCGGTCACACGGTGCTGATCAACAAGCTGCGCCAGCTGCAGCAGCTCGGCCATCACGTCGTCTTCCTGATCGGCGACTTTACCGGCATGATCGGCGATCCCAGCGGCAAGAACGCGACGCGGCCGCCGCTGACGCGCGACGAAGTGCGGCGCAACGCCGATACCTATGCACAGCAGGTATTCAAGATCCTCGACCGCGACAAAACCGAAATCGCGTTCAATTCGTCGTGGATGGATAAACTCGGTTCGGCCGGCATGATCCGGCTGGCGGCGACCCATACCGTCGCGCGCATGCTGGAGCGCGACGATTTTTCGAAACGCTACCGCAACGAACAGCCGATCGCGATTCACGAATTCCTCTATCCGCTGGTGCAGGGCTATGACTCGGTTGCGCTGAAGGCCGACCTCGAGCTCGGCGGCACCGACCAGAAATTCAATCTACTGGTGGGACGCGAACTGCAGAAGCATTTCGGTCAGCCGCCGCAGTGCATCCTGACGATGCCGCTGCTGGAAGGGCTGGACGGCGTCAACAAGATGTCGAAGTCGCTCGGCAATTACGTCGGCATCGACGAGGCGCCGCGGGAAATTTTCGGCAAGCTGATGTCGGTGTCGGACGAACTGATGTGGCGCTACATCGAACTGCTGTCATTCGAGCCGCTCGCCACCATTGCGCGCTGGAAAGAGGAAGTGCGAGCCGGCCGCAATCCGCGTGACGTGAAGGTCGCGTTGGCGCAGGAAATCGTTGCGCGTTTTCACGGCGCAGCCGCCGCAAAACGTGCGGTCGAGGACTTCGACGCACGTTTCCGGGAAGGCGCGATGCCGGACGACATGCCGGAGATCGGTCTCGATGCCGACGGCAGCGGCGCGATCGCGCTGCCGCAGGTGCTGAAGCGGGCGGGCCTTACCGCCAGCACGTCGGATGCGCTGCGCGTGATCGATCAGGGCGGCGTGCGGGTGGATGGCGACCGGGTAAGCGACCATGCGCTGAAATTCGCGCGCGGCGCGCAGTTCGTGGTGCAGGTGGGCAAGCGCCGGTTCGCGCGGGTGATCGTGCGCTAAGCGTCCGCATCACCCTCATCCGATATTCCAACCAGGGAGAACGACATGAAATATCCGAGTCCGATTCTTGCGGCCCTTGGCATGGCCGCGATCCTCGCCGCGTGTTCCGGCAAGCCGGAGTCGGCGCAGTCCTCCACGCCGACTGCACAGGAAGTACAGCAGGCGATCCAGCATGCGAAGGAAGCGGCGGCGCAGGCGGGCAAGGCTGCGAATCAGGCGGCGGCCAAATCCAACGAAAACATCAAAAAAGCGAACGCGGCGGCTGCCGCGGCGCTTGCCGGCCTGCCCGACGATACCAAGCAGGCGCTCCATGATCTCGCCGCGATGACGAAACAGCAGCAGGAAGCGGGCGGCGCCGGCAAAGCCGCGCAATAGAGCGCGGGTGAGCCGCCGTGCATTGGGGCGCCCCTCACCCGAGTTCGCGGTATTTCGCAACGAAGCGGCGATCGATGCGGTCCTTCCAGCGCCATACCCAGTTGCCGGAAAACGTGAGCGGTCCCCACGACGCGACCGCATGGCGGCCGCCGCTGCTGATCAGCGCCAGTGCGCGTCGCTGTGGCACGTGAACGGCGAGCGGCCGCCCGGTCAGCGCCGCCAGCAGGTTTTCGCCAAGCGGCGGTCCGTGACGCACGGCGTAGACGCCGGACTTCGGGGTGGCATGATTCAGCATGCTGGCGATATCGCCGGCCGCGAACACGTCCGGATGCGATACCGACTGCAGCGCGTCGTTGACCGCAATGAAGCCGTCGCGATCGCTGGCCAGCCCGCTTTCAGCAATCCATGACGGCGCACCGGCCGAGACCGCCCAGATGATGAACGTTGCCCGCAGCGGCGCGCCGGGTTCAAGGTGAAGCGTCGAGCGCGTGACGGCTGCGACGCGGCTGCCGGTGTGCGCCGTGATGCCGTGCCGCCGCAGCAGTGCGGTTAAAATGTGCCGCGCCTGTCGCGGATGGTGCGGCAGGATCGTCGCGCTGTCCGTGACCAGATGAACGTCCGGCACGCGCGAACTGCCGTGCAAGGCCGTGGCTAGCCGATGCTGCATCGCCAGCGCCAGTTCGACGCCGCCGGCGCCGCCGCCGACCACTGCGATCGCCGGCACATGATGGCTCGCGGCGACGGCCGCGCAGATTGCATTCCAGCTTTTCAGAAATTGTGCCGCCGGCCTGACGCCGATCGTGTATTCGGCGGCGCCGGGTATTGCCCGCACGTCGGGCACCGAACCGATGTCGAACGACAGCACGTCGTACGCCAGCGTTTTTCCGTCGCTCAGCTTGACGCGTCGTTGCGCCGGATCGAGCGCAATGGCGCTGGCAATGAGGCATTCGGCACCGGCGAAGCGGCACAGGCGCGCAAGATCGATACGGCAATCGTCGAGCGCATAATGCCCGGCGATCAATCCCGGCAGCATGCCGGAGTAGGTCGCGTGCAATCCCGGATTCACCAGCGTGATGCGCGTGGCGGCCGGGCGCCCGTAGCCGAGACGCCGCAGAACCTCGATGTGGCTGTGTCCGCCGCCGAGCAGGACGAGCTGTTTCATGAGCGGAGTTTACCCGGATATTGCGCCGCGCCGGATGTGTCGTTTTGAAACAACACTGCTGCGCGCCGCCGTCTCGGAGACACGTTTTTTTGCGGCGTATGCGAGGCATGCCGTCGCGTGAACGAAAAAAAATTTCGTATGAGTCGGGACGCCTTGTAAAATAGCGTCCGCGCCGGTCGTACGGTACGTCGCCATCGCCGATTCCGCTTCAAGGACAAATTCATGTTTGGTCGCATGTTGCCGAGGGAAGGCCGTTTTTTTGACTATTTCAATGACCATGCCGCGCAGATCGTCGAGGGCGCGCGCGAGCTGGCCGCGCTGATGGCCAGTCTCGACGACGTCCAGCACCGCACCTACAACATCGAAACCATCGAGAAGCGGGGCGACCGCATCACCGCGCAGAGCATCGAGACGCTGCACAAGACGTTCATCACGCCGATCGATCGCGATGACATCCATCAGCTGATCACGCACATGGACGACGTGCTCGATCTGATCGAGGACACCGCGCATTCGATTTTCTTGTATGACGTGCGCAGCGTTACGCCGGAAGCCAAGAAGCTGGCCGACATCTGCGTCACCTGTGCCGAGAAGCTGCAAATGGCGGTGAAGTTGCTGGCAGACATGGAAAATGCCGCCGCCATCATGGCGGCGTGCAATGACATCGACAAGCTCGAGTCCGAGGCCGATCACGTGATGCGCGCGGCGATGGCCAAGCTGTTTCGGGACGAGCCCGACGTGCGCCAGCTCATCAAGCTGCGCTCGATCTATGAACAGATGGAAGCCATCACCGACCGCTGCGAGGACGTTGCCAACGTGCTCGAGGGGATCGTGCTCGAAAATTCGTAGCGGCGGAGAATTCGACGATGGAAAATCACTGATGCGCTGCGCCCCGATCGCGACTGCTTCCGTGCCTGGTCCGGTCCGGTCCGGCTCACGGACGCCGGGGCGGCTGCTGCGCGCGGGGGGCGGCATGAGCCGTGGCGGCGCGGCTCCAGCGCCGCGGTTGCACGCACGCGTGGCGGCGGGATAGGCCCGATGCACGACGTGTCGCTGGTGTTTTTCCTGATCGCGGTGGCGCTCGTTTTCGATTTCATGAACGGCTTTCACGATGCCGCCAATTCCATCGCCACCATCGTCTCGACCCGGGTGCTGCGGCCGCAGTGGGCAGTGGCGTGGGCGGCATTCTTCAATTTCGTGGCGTTCCTGTTTTTCGGGCTTCATGTCGCCGACACCATCGGCAGCGGCATCGTCGATCCCGTGTTGTCCGACAATTACGTGATCCTCGGCGCGCTCGCCGGGGCGATCGCGTGGAACATCATCACCTGGTATTACGGCATTCCGTCGAGTTCGTCGCATGCGCTGATCGGGGGGCTGGTCGGCGCGGCGGTGGCGAAAGGGGGCGTCGACGCGGTGATCGCCAGCGGCTTCCTCAAGGTGGTGGTGGCGATCGTGCTTTCGCCGCTGCTCGGATTCGTGCTTGCGACCATTCTGATGATCGCGGTGGCGTGGATCTGCCGGCGCTCGACGCCGCACCGCATCGACCGCCGTTTCCGCCGCCTGCAGTTCATCTCGGCGTCGCTTTACAGCCTCGGCCACGGCGGCAACGATGCGCAGAAGACCATGGGCATCATCGCGATGCTGCTGTTCACGTCCGGCATGAGCGGGCCTCATTTTCACGTGCCGCTGTGGGTGGTGCTGGCGTGCCAGGCGGCGATGGCGATGGGCACGCTGTTCGGCGGCTGGCGCATCGTGCGCACGATGGGCATGAAAATCACCCGGCTGAAGCCGGTCGGCGGGTTTTGCGCCGAAATCGGCGGCGCGATCACGCTGTTCATGGCGACCGAATTCGGCGTGCCGGTGTCCACCACGCATACCATCACCGGCGCAATCGTTGGTGTCGGGTCGGTGCAGAAACTCTCCGCGGTGCGCTGGGGGGTGGCCGGCAATATCGTCTGGGCATGGATTCTGACCATTCCGTGCTCCGCGTTCATCGCCGCGCTGGTGTGGTGGATCGTGCGCGGGCTGTTGTGACCCGGCCGCCCGGTTGTGTGTTTTTCGCACAAATCCGCGGATGGGCATTGACAAAATGCGGGCCAATCCGCATCCTCTTGTCGCCGTCAGCGCACTCTGGGAGTAAGATAGCGCGGCAGTGAACAGCGGGTTCATTTTTGTCCTAAGGAAGGAGGCATCACAGATGGCCACGAAGAAGAAGTCTGCTACACGTAAAGCAGTTACAAAGGCGAAGCCGGCCGCTAAAAAGACTGCGGCTAAAAAGCCGGCGGCGAAGAAGGCTGCAGCGAAAAAGCCCGCAGTAAAGAAAGTGGCGGCGAAGAAGCCGGCTGCCAAGAAAAAAACCGCGGCGAAACGCAAGCCGAATGCAGCCTTCATGAAGGCGATGCAGCCGAGCGCGGCGCTGGGCGCGGTGATTGGCAACGGCGCGATGCCGCGTACGGAAGTCACGAAGAAGATCTGGGCTTACATCAAGAAGAACGATCTGCAGGATGCCAAGAACCGACGCATGATCAATGCGGACGACAAGCTGCGTGAAGTTTTTGGCGGCAAGCGGCAGGTTTCGATGTTCGAAATGACCAAGCTGGTCAACAATCATCTGAAATAATCCCGCCTGACATCCGGAAGGCCGGCGTTGCGGGCGCAACGCCGGCCTTTTGTCGTTTTGGCATTTTGTCCCCTGCATTTCGCTTCAGGGTCGCATCTACGCGCTATTCACACGTGGAATCCTGCTTGGCCGTTCTCGTTCGTAAGACGAAAGCAAGGGCGACGTAGTCGGTTGTTCCAGGCGCCGCCCACCACCCCTCCGCTTCGCTCCTCCCCTCCTTAAATACAGGAGGGGAAAATACGTCGTGCGGCATGCGGTGCACGAATTTCCCCGCCTTATCGAGGCGGGGTGGGCGCGAAGCGGACGGGGCGGTGGGCGGCGCCTGAAAAAGCCCGTTCTTCTTCATTGCCGCCTGCCGGCACCACGTGCTTTTCGCCGGCTGCTCCCGTCTGCAGCGGCAAACGGCAGATGTATCACGAGCTTGATGTCGGGACGGTTCGTCGGTCTGAACGTTATTTGCTCGACCTCGATCGGTCCCAGCGTCGGATGCCTGAACCTGCGGTTGCCGCCTGCGCGGGCGACGACGTCACGCATGCGCCAGAAACGCGTGAATTCCGGACTGTCCGCTTCCAGCCGCGCCACAAAGCGCATCAGGAAAGGGTCCTTCAAATACGGACCGCAGTCGGCGCGGAACTCCGCTGCCAGCCGCCGCGCGCGGGCATCCCAGTCGACAATCAATTTCCGCGCCGCGGGATTGCAGAACGTGTAGCGCAGCAGATTGCGCTCGCTGCGCGGCCATGCTGCGAAATCGCCGAACAGGCCGGCAGCGGCGCGGTTCCAGCCGAGAATGTCCCAGAATCTTCCGAGCACGTAGGCCGGGAGCTCGCGCTGATGATCGAGCAGCCGTTGCAGGCCTCGCGGCAGATTTTCCGGTTCCGCATTGTCCTGAAGCGGGCGCGGACTGTCGGCGAGCGAATGCAGGTAGGTGCGTTCCTCGCCGCCGAGGCGCAGCGCGGCGGCGATACGATCGAGTGCCGCCGCCGAAATCGAAATGTCGCGCCCCTGTTCGATCCAGGTGTACCAGGTCACGCTCAATCCGCACAACTGCGCGACTTCTTCACGGCGCAGCCCGACGGCGCGGCGCCGCTGCCCGGGCGGCAGACCGACGTCGTGGGGTGCGAGGCGTGCACGCCGTGACCTGAGAAATTCGCCGAGTTCCTTGCGATCGTGTGATTTCACGGGTTGTCCTGTTGCTTCCAATACCAGTA
>JBDZVW010000370.1:0-3004 GCA_040255885.1 Betaproteobacteria bacterium | reverse complement strand
CGCCTCTCCCATCAATGCTTGACATGAACCATAGAATCTCTATAAGGCGGGGAGACTCGTACAGCACTGTGCCGCACGATACATTTTCACTTCCTGTATTTGAGGAGAGCGCTTCGGAGGGGTGGTCGGCACTTCGTGGCGCCGCAAAAATGATGCACCGCAACCAAATTTCTGCCGTTCCCGAGAAATGCTCTAAACAGTTCCCGATAACCTATTGACATAGCGGGATGACAGTTGACTGTGTCATCTCAAACACTATATATTGTTGCCGCGTATATCAGGATGAGGGGAGCGCCATGGCGTCAAGATTAACAAAACTCGCTGGCGTAGCAGCCGTTCTGGCCGCCTTTCCGATGGTCGCGAATGCGGCCGGTGACAGCGTCACCGACCTGAAGGCGCGCATCAAGGATCTCAACCAGCGCTACCAGCAGCAGAACACCGAAATCCAGGAGATGCGCACGCGTCTGCGTGAACTGGAAGTCAATCTGCAGAACATCCGCGGCCGGGGCGAACCGGCGAGCAATGCGTACGCGCAAAGCGTGCAGCAGGAAAAAGGCGTGCCGGCAGGAAACGCCACCGCGCAGACCAACGAGGCGGCAAGTCACCCCGCTCCGCAGGCGCAGACCGCGGCCGCCTCCGACGCCGGCGAACAACCGAGCGGAACGGTCGGCAAGCAGCCGGAACGCTCGCAAAGCGCGCAGGCGGTTTACGAGCAGGCACAGGGCACGGTGTTCAGCCAGAAATTCACGCTGGAGCCCAGTTTCACCTACTCGCGCTTCGACCGCCGCCAGATCACGCTGTCCGGCTTTCTCGCACTGGATGCCATTTTCCTCGGATCGATTGCGGTGCAGGAAGCCAAGGCCGACGTCTATCAGTTCGACCTTACCGGGCGCTGGGGCGTGACGCCACGGCTGCAGCTCTACATGGACATCCCGTATCTCTATCGCTACACCAATTATTTCTCCGGCGGCGCCGGCGGCGCGGCACCGGCATTGAGCGAGGCCGGCGTCCATGGCGGCCCCAACCTGGGCGACATCAGCATCGGCGGCTATTACCAGTTGTGGCAGGAGACGGCGAGCCGGCCGGACCTGGTCGCCAACGTCGCGCTGAAGGTGCCGACCGGCACCGACCCGTACGGCATCAAGATCGTCCAGCCGGATCCGAACAACAACAACATGCGCGTGCCGCAGGAATTGCCGACCGGCAACGGCGTGTTTTCATTGTTCGCCGGGCTGTCGGTGCTGAAGACCGTCGATCCGGTGATCCTGTTCGCGAATGCCGGCGTCTATCACAATTTCCAGCGCAGCTTCGACGACATCAGCACCACCGAAGGCACGACGACGCCGGGCGACGTCGATCTCGGCAACTCGTTCCAGTGGGGTGCCGGCATGGCGCTCGCGCTGAACGGCAAGATGGCGATGACGTTCTCCTATTCGCAGCTGATCTCGCAGGCGGCACGCACCCGCGTCGAAGGCGGAGACTGGCAGAAGATTGTCGGCAGCGACGCGAACTCCTCGCAATTCAACCTCGGCCTCACCTACGCGCTGAGCGACCACGAAACGATGATCACCAGCCTCGGCATCGGCCTCAGCCCGGACGCGCCGGACTTCCAGATCAACGTGAAATTCCCGTATACGTTCTGATCGGGAAATTGCGTCGATAGTGCATTGTGCACTATCGACGTACGCGCTGCTTCGCAGCTGACAGGCTGACCACCCCGTCCGCTCCGCGTCCACCCCTCCTCATCCGAGGAGGGGAAAGACATGTCACGCGCACAGCATAGATTTTTCCCCTCCTGTTTTTAAGGAGGGGAGGAGCGAAGCGGAGGGCGGTCAGCGGCCTCCGAAAATCCAGCCATCATTCCATCATGCCCCACACGTCATAATCACCGCTTCACCATCACCGCCGCATTGGGCACCTCGCCAAACGTCTCCGGCGCATACAGCGCCTCCACCCGCGTCGGCGGCAGCTCGAAGTGCCCGGCGTTGTTGAGACGGACGGTATATTCAACCGTCCACTTCCCTTTCGGCACGTAATCGTAATAGGCGCGGTAGGAGTCTGCGGTACACTCCTCGAACGCCGGCCACAGGTAGGACGAGTCATTTTCGCGCTGCGTCAGGATGCGCGAGTCGCCGCCGAGGCCGCTGCCGAGAATGGTGGCGCCGGCCGGCACCGGGTCGCGTACCGCCACCCACGTCATGTCCGCCTGCGCGTTGATGACCAGCTTCACGCGCGCAACGTCGCCTTCGCTCCACACGCCTTTCGTTTTCTGCCGCACTGGTGTCACGCTGCGCGCGATCGTGAATCCGCTCGCGAGCGGCGCCTTCAGCGGTACCGCGGCGCGGCTCTGCACCGTGACCCAGGGCTTGCCGGTGCCGTGCTGCGCCAGCGCCAGTTTTGTCGGCCGCTTCGGCCAGTCGAAATCGACGCTGCCGCCCTTGGGTCGCGTGCGCCAGTCGAAGCCGTGCGACTGGCCGGCGAGCTCCGCCTGCGTGGTGCCGGTCACCGGCACCGCTTCGAATTTCTGCGAAAACCGCTGCAGCGCGAGCACGCCCCAGGCATTCGCAACCGTGGTATCCCAGTGGCCGTCGTGCCGGCGCTCCAGCGCGCCGCGCACCAGCCGCGGCATGTCGGCGTGCCACTCGGGATCGTCGAGGAACGCGAGAATCGTGCGGTTTGCATTGACGTCGCCGGACACCATCAGCCACCACAGGAAATCCGAGCGCGCAGTCGAGAAACGCAGTATGCTGCCGCGCAGATCGAGCCGCGTGCGGATGATTTTTTCCGCCGCGGCCAGTTTTTTCGCGCGCTCCGGAATGCGCACCGCACGGCTCAGCAGATCGTGCCAATCGAGCACGGCCGACGTCGGCCAGCGCTCGGGCTCGACTGCAATCGAATCGAGCAGATGCGGATCGAGTTTCGGATCCCGTGCCGCGAGCGACGCGATCGCCCGGTTCAGCTCCGCTCGGGCTTGTGGCACCGCGTTGAGGTAGTCGATCAGGAT
>JBDZVW010000054.1:0-11653 GCA_040255885.1 Betaproteobacteria bacterium | reverse complement strand
GCTGCTCGACGTCGTGCGCACGGTGATCGGCTGATGCGGAGACGATGATGGAAGGCGAGCACAACGACACCGCGGATTTCGACCTGACGCAGTTCCATCAGGTGTTTTTCGAGGAAGCCGGCGAGCATCTGGCGCAGATGGAGACGCTGCTGGTCGGCTTCGACCCGGCCGCTCCGGAAAATACCGATCTCGACGCGATTTTCCGCACCGCGCATTCGCTGAAGGGCGGCGGTGCCGCGTTCGGCTTTGACGAGATGACGGAGCTCACTCACGTACTCGAATCGATGCTCGACAAGGTGCGCAAGCACGAGCTGGCACTCAGCGGCGCGATGGTCGATGTGCTGCTGGAGGCAGGCGACATGCTGAAGCTGCTGATTGCGTGCTACGGCGGCGAAGCGGCGGCAGCCGAAGTGCCGGTCGCGGCAATGTGCGACCGTATCCGCGAATGCATGGCGGCGGCGCAGCCGCCGTCTTCGTCACCGCGGCCGGGTGCGGCGGCTTCCGAGCCGGCCGTTCGGAAGCCGGCCGGCCGTGCGCTCGAAGTCGCATTTACGCTGGCACCGGCGAGTGCCGGCATCGATCTCGGCAATCTGCAGGCCGATCTGGCACGGCTCGGAACGCTTGCCGGCTGGTCACCGCCGGCGGCGGCCGGCGCGCCGACCTGCCGCTTCCGGCTGACCACCGCCGCCAATGACGGCGACATCATCGAGGCGCTGGCATTCGTTGCCGATCCGGCGACGATAACGATCACAGCGGCGACGCCGGACGCCGGTGCGCATGCCGACGGCAATGGCCCCGACGCTGCGTTCTTCGCGGCGGCGATGGATTTGCTGACCGGCAGCGCGGGCAAGGCCGGCGGCGCTACGGCGCGAGCCGCTGCCGGGCCGGCGTCTGCCGAACAGCAGCGCCCGGCGCCGGCAGCCGCCCCGGTGCCGTCGCCCGCGCCGGCCGCCCGGCGCGATCCCGCACCTGCGGCCGGCACCGCCGAATCGTCATCGATCCGGGTCGGCATCGAGAAGGTCGATCAACTGATCAATCTCGTCGGCGAACTGGTGATCACGCAGGCGATGCTGGCACAGCAGGGCGAGCGGCTCGATCCGGTGAAACACGAGAAGCTGCTGCAGGGGCTGGGACAGCTCGAACGCAACACGCGCAATCTGCAGGAATCGGTGATGTCGGTGCGCATGATGCCGATCGCGATGGTGTTCAATCGTTTCCCGCGCGTGGTGCGCGACCTTGCAGCCAGGCTCGACAAGGAAGTCGAGCTGCGGATCGAGGGCGAAGGCACCGAACTCGACAAGGGATTGATCGAAAAGATCTCGGACCCGCTGACGCACCTGGTGCGCAACAGTCTCGATCACGGCATCGAGACGCCGGAAAAACGGCGTGCCGGCGGCAAGCCGGCGAAGGGCACGATCCTGCTGCGCGCATTTCACCAGGGCGGCAACATCGTCATCGAGGTGGCCGACGACGGCGCCGGCCTGAACCGCGAAAAGATTCTGGAGAAGGCGCGCTCGCGCGGCCTGGCGGTCGATGGCGGCATGCCGGATCAGGACGTGTGGCAGCTGATTTTCGAGGCTGGCTTCTCGACCGCCGATACCGTCACCGACGTGTCGGGCCGCGGCGTCGGCATGGACGTGGTCAAGCGCAATATCCAGGCGCTCGGCGGCCGCGTCGAAATCGATTCGTCGCCCGGACTGGGCGCGCGCATTGCGGTGCGGCTGCCGCTGACGCTGGCGATCCTCGACGGCATGTCGATCGGCGTCGGCGGCCAGACCTTCATCGTCGCGCTCAACCACGTGGTCGAGTCGCTGCAGGTGAGCACGAAAGATCTGCGCACGGTCAGCGGCAAGGGCCGCGTGATCAGCGTGCGCGGCGACTATCTGCCGGTGCTGGCGCTGCACGAGCTGTTCAACATCACGCCGAAAGCGGCCGACTACGACCACGGCATCATGGTGATCCTGGAATCGGACGGCGGACGCGCCGCATTCTTCGTCGACGAGCTGCTGGGGCAGCACCAGGTCGTGATCAAGAGCCTCGAGACGAATTATCGCAAGGTGCCGGGCGTTTCCGGCGCCACCATCATGGGCGACGGCCGCGTGGCGCTGATCCTTGACGTCGCCGGACTGGTGAAGATGAGCAGACACTGAGCGGCAACGTCCGCCGAAAGGAGAAACGCAAAATGATCGAAACGCAGCAGGCAGCAGCGGCGCCGGTGGTGAAAGCGGTGCAGGGCGGCAACGAGTTCCTCACGTTCAGGCTGGGCAATGAAGAGTACGGCATCGACATTCTGAAGGTGCAGGAAATCCGCGGTTACGACACGGTGACGACGATCGCCAACGCGCCGCGCTTCATCAAGGGCGTGGTCAATCTGCGCGGCATCATCGTGCCGATCGTCGACATGCGCATCAAGTTTGATCTGGAACATGCCGAATACAACCATCTGACGGTGGTGATCATTCTGAACCTGTCTCACCGGGTGGTCGGGATGGTGGTCGACGCGGTGTCCGACGTGCTGACGCTGTCGGACGAGCAGATTAAGCCGGCGCCAGACTTCGGCGCGTCGTTCGCCACGCGCTACGTGACCGGACTGGGCACGCTCGACGAACGCACGCTGATTCTGGTCGACATCGAGCGGCTGATGACCAGTGACGACATGGCGCTGGTCGATCGTGCCGCCGCGTGAACGATTTAACGTAAAACACGTGTGAAGGGGGGAATACAAATGAAGCTATCCGTTCGAAAGCTGAAAAATTTGAGCGTGGCCATGCGCCTCGGCCTGGGCTTTGGCGTGGTGCTGATCCTGATGGCCGGCATGGTGGCGATCGGGCTGTTCCATCTGGGCAGCGTCCAGTCGATCACCGACGACATCACCAACCGCGTCAACGTCAAGATCCAGCTCGCCACCGCGATGAGAAAGGCGGCGCGCTCGAATACGCTGAAAACGCTGCAGATGCTGCTGATTTCGGACCCGGCGCAACTGAAGAGCATTCACGCTCAGATCACGGCGAACAAGAGCGCCTACGAGCAGGCCGAAAAGAAACTGAAGCCGTTGCTCGACACGGCCACGGACAAGTCGCTGTTTGCGCAAATCGACGGCGCGCGTCCCGGCTACCTGGCCGTGATCGATAACGTTGCCGATCTGGTCGGAGCAGGCCGCGAACTGA
The DNA here is from genome assembly GCA_040255885.1 of Betaproteobacteria bacterium. GTDB lineage: Bacteria > Pseudomonadota > Gammaproteobacteria > Burkholderiales > JBDZVW01 > JBDZVW01. Next base: position 8,486 of record JBDZVW010000054.1, on the reverse strand, counting down.
CCGGCAGCCTGCAGAAGTTGACCAATGACGTAACGCCGGCGGCCGACCAGCTGCTGGGCGACATCCAGACGTTCGTCGGCTTCCAGACCAACCTTGCCGAGAAAGGCGTTGCGCAGGCGCGCGAACAATACTTGAGTGCGCGTAACCAGCTGATGGAGCTTGGTGCGCTTGCCGTGCTGCTCGGCATCATCGTTGCGTTCCTGATCGCGCGCAGCCTGCTGAAGCAGCTGGGCGGGGAGCCGCACTACGCGGCCGAAATCGCGCGGCGTATAGCGGACGGCGATCTGACCGTCGACGTCGTGACGCGCCGCAAGGACAACAGCAGCCTGCTGTTCTCGATGAAGGGCATGCGCGACGAACTGGCGCGTGCGGTCGGCGAAGTACGGTTGGCGACGGAGTCGATTTCGACCGCGTCGAAGCAGATTGCCGCCGGCAACGCGGATCTGTCGAGCCGTACCGAAGAGCAGGCGTCGAGCCTCGAGGAAACGGCATCCAGCATGGAAGAACTGACGTCGACGGTGAAACAAAATGCGGATAACGCGCGGCAGGCCAACCAGCTCGCGGTGGCAGCTTCCGAGGTAGCACAAAGCGGCGGTGAGGTGGTGAACCAGGTGGTCGAAACGATGGCGTCGATCAGCGACAGCTCAAAGAAGATCGCCGACATCATCGGCGTGATCGACGGCATCGCGTTCCAGACCAACATCCTGGCGCTCAACGCCGCGGTCGAGGCGGCGCGAGCCGGCGAGCAGGGCCGCGGCTTCGCGGTGGTTGCCGGCGAAGTCCGCAATCTCGCGCAGCGCAGCGCGGCGGCGGCGAAGGAGATCAAGGCGCTGATCGAGGACTCGGTCGGAAAAGTCGATTCCGGCTCGGCGCTGGTCGACCAGGCCGGCAAGACGATGGGCGAAGTCGTGACGTCGGTGAAGCGGGTGACGGACCTGATGGGCGAAGTGACGGCGGCATCGCAGGAACAGAGCGCCGGCATCGACCAGGTGAGCCAGGCGGTGACGCAGATGGACCAAGTGACGCAGCAGAATGCGGCGCTGGTCGAGGAAGCGGCCGCGGCGGCGGAAAGCCTCGAGGATCAGGCGCGCAAGCTGATGGAAGCGGTCGCGGTGTTCAAATCGTCGCGCGACGACGATGTGACGGACGCCGGTGTGGAACCGGTTGTGGAACGCAAGCCGGTGGAACGGCGCGGGCCCGATCGCGCGAAGAACGTGGCGCGGCTGCCTGCCAGCCGCACCAAGGCGGAGCCGCGGCCAAAACCGGCGGCACTCGCAAGAACCGGCACCGACGATGGAGACTGGCAGGAATTCTGAGCGGCGACAGCCCGGCATGGACAACGCGATCATGCCGGGCATGCCGTCGGCGCAGCGCCTGCCGGACGCTGCGCCGGAACGTGAGTTCGGCTATACCGCAAACGACTTCGAACGCATCCGGCGGCTGGTCTACCGGCAGGCCGGAATTGCGCTCAACGGCAGCAAGCAGAACATGGCATACAACCGGCTGGCACCGCGCCTGCGCGCGCTCGGCCTGCGCAATTTCGGCGATTATCTGGACCGGCTGGAACGCAATGACGCCGCCGAGAGCGAAGCCTTTATCAACGCGCTGACCACCAACCTCACCGCGTTTTTTCGTGAGGCGCACCATTTTCCGATTCTTGCCCGCCACCTCTCGAATGCGGATACACGCACCGGCATTACGCTGTGGTGCGCCGCTGCTGCAACCGGCGAGGAAGCCTACACGATGGCGATCGTGGCGTGCGAAACCTTCCGTACGCTGAGGCCGCCGGTGCGCATCGTCGCCAGTGACATCGATACGCGCGTGCTCACGGTGGCGCAGCGCGGCGTCTATCCGCTCGAACGCGTGCAGCATCTGGACAGCGCGCGGCTGAAGCGGTTCTTCGAAAAGGGCAGCGGTGCGCACGCCGGATTCGCCAGGGTGCGCTCGGAACTGCGCGAGCTGGTCACGTTCCGGCCGATCAATTTGCTGCATGCAACGTGGCCGGTGCCGAACACGCTGGCCGCGATTTTCTGCCGCAACATCATGATCTATTTCGATCGCGCGACGCAGCTTTCGATTCTGACGCGCTTTGCACCGCTGCTGCAGCCCGACGGATTGCTGTTCGTCGGCCATTCGGAAAGCCTTGGCCACGCCAGTCACCTGTTTCGCCTGTTGCAGCATACGGTGTACGGACTGGCGTCGTTCGCCGCGCAGCGCAGTGCCGCGTCATGAGTGCGCAGGCGCTGCCCGACCCCCGCGCGTGTGCCGTCCATTACGATCACCGGCTGGCGCGCGACGCCGTCAAGATTCAGCCCGGTGAATATCACGTGTCGGTCGATGATGTGGTGCTGGTGACGGTGCTGGGCTCGTGCGTGTCGGCCTGCATCGCCGACACCGCGCTCGGCATCGGCGGCATGAATCATTTCATGCTGCCCGGCAATACGCGCGAGACGGCGGGGCCCGACAGCGCATCGGCGCGCTATGGCGTGTACGCGATGGAGCTGCTGATCAACCGGCTGCTGAAGCTGGGCGCCAGCCGCGCGCGGCTGGAGGCGAAAGTGTTCGGCGGCGGCAACGTCGTTGCCGGCATGACGCACGCCAACATCGGCGAAAGAAATGCTGCGTTCGTGCTGGAATTTCTCGATGCGGAGCGGATACGGCTGGTGGCGCGCGATCTGCTGGACGTTTATCCGCGCAAGGTATGCTACTTCGCGCGCTCCGGGCGCGCGCTGGTGAAGAAGCTGCGCATGGCCCCGGCGGCGGCGATCATCCGTGACGAGAATGATTACCGGCAGCGCCTGAATGCCCGCAAACTCGGAGGCGACGTTGAACTGTTCGACTGAACCGGCGAACGGTACGCAAACGAAGGTACTGATCGTCGACGATTCGGCGCTGATTCGCAGTCTGCTGACGAAGATCATCGGCAGCGAGCCCGATCTGACGGTGGTCGGTGCCGCTGCCAATCCGCTGGCGGCGCGCGAGATGATTCGTGCCACCAACCCGGACGTGCTGACGCTCGACATCGAGATGCCGAAAATGGACGGCCTGGAGTTTCTCGAAAAACTGATGAGGCTGCGGCCGATGCCGGTGCTGATGGTATCGACGCTGACCGAGCGCGGCTCCGAAGCGACGCTGCGCGCGCTGGAGCTGGGCGCGGTCGACTTCATCGCGAAGCCCAGGCTCGACATCGCGCGCGGGCTGCAGGACTACGCCGATGAAATCACCGGCAAGATCCGCGCGATCGCGAAAGTGCGGCATCACCGCGCCGCGACATCGCGCGCGATGCCGGGCAGTGCTTCATTGCCAAACCTGGGCAATCATGAGATCAGCACGGAGAAACTGATTTTCGTCGGCGCGTCGACCGGCGGCACCGAAGCGATCCGGGCATTTCTGATGACGCTGCCGTCCGACTGTCCGGCGGTATTGATCACGCAGCACATGCCGGCCGGATTCACCCGCACCTTCGCGGCGCGGCTGGACACGTTGTGCAAGGTGCGGGTGAAGGAAGCCGAGCAGGGCGAAAGAGTGCTGCCCGGCCATGTCTATATCGCGCCCGGCGGAGAGCATCTGCGTCTCGGCCGCAGCGGCTCGAATTACACCGCCGTTCTCGATGACGGGCCGCCGGTCAACCGGCACCGGCCGTCGGTCGAGGTGCTGTTCCAGTCGGCGGCCCGCATCGCCGGCCGTAACGCGGTTGCGGTGATGCTGACCGGAATGGGGAAGGACGGCGCGACGGCGATGCTCGAAATGAAGCGCGCCGGCGCGTTTACCGTGGCGCAGGACGAGGCCACCTGCGTCGTGTTCGGGATGCCGAAAGAGGCGATCGCGGTCGGTGCGGTCGATGAGGTGTTGCCGCTGCCGGCGATCGCGCCGCGACTGTTGAGTTATTTATCCGGCATGGTGGCCGGCAGCGTCAGAATTTGATGGCCGCTGGACCCGGGACGTTGTAACAAGCTAAGCCACGAGTTTGGGCCGCCACGCTGCCGGCATCCGGCTGACACGCCGGGCGCGGTCCGGTGGTGTACGGCCGGGGGTGGGCGGCGAAGCAGGGCGTCGCATGGCCGTTACGAGCGCCGCAATTTTCTCCGCTTCGACCGGCCGGCTCATCAGGAAACCCTGTGCGCGGTCGCATTGCCGTTCCCGCAGAAAGCGGTACTCGCTTGTCGTTTCGACGCCTTCCGCCACCACCGTCAGCCCCAGCATTTTCGCCATGCGGATCATGCCGTGAACGATGGCGCGGCGCCGCGGATCGATCGCGACGCCTCTGACAAACGATTTGTCGATCTTCAGAATATCGACCGGCAGCCGCCGCAGCCGGCCGAGCCGTGAATAGCCGACGCCGAAATCGTCCATCGATATCTCAGCCCCCAGGCGCTTGAGCGCCCGCAGCGTGCCGGCGGCGGCGCCGATGTCCCGTATGAACGCGGTTTCGGTGATTTCGATTTCCAGAAAACGGGCATCGAGACCGGTCCGATCGAGGACGTCGATCACGTCATGCACGAAAGCGGGGGCCTCCAGTTGAACGGCTGAAATATTCACCGCCATCCGCAGCCATGCGAGGCCGGCATCGTGCCATTGCCTGAGCTGGACGCAGGCGTTCCATAACACCCATTTTCCGATGTCCATGATCGATCCGTGAGCTTCGGCGAGCGGAATGAAGCTGTCGGGCGGGATGATGCCGCGGGATGGATGGCGCCAGCGCAGCAACGCTTCCGTACTGACGATGCGCCCGCGGCTCAGCTCGACGCAGGGCTGAAACAGCAGAAACAGTTCGTTGCGGCGTAGTGCCTGCCGTAATTCGTCGTGCAGCAGTAGTCGGGATCGTACAGGATTCATCGTGGTGCGTGCTCCAAAAGCCGGTCCGGCCCGCTTCGGCCATTTGACGGTGACGCTCTTGTACTTAAATCGGCTCCATTGCGAAAATCGTTAATGATTCAATCGCGTCCCGACGCGTCATCAGACGCATGATCGGGGCTCAGGTTTTCAAGTCGCGTGCCGATAAATGGCGTATGGCGAACGGGCATTTGTTTGCCGCGATGCCGGAGGCGTGACAAAAATCACATAACGGCGTGAATTCCATCGATATTCCACAGAATGAGGCAGGCATCTCACTTGCAAGATGCAAAAGCGGTTCTATACTGAAATCACAAGCGCAATGGAGAAATACCGTGGCCCGTGTGTTCCATACCGCAGAACCGTGGCCGGGTGGTATTTTGGCTAGACGGATGGTGCGCACGGTATTGGCGGCCGCGGTGGTGCTGTTGATGCTGTGGGGCATGCTGTGGTCCGATGCAAGCCGTGCCGGTCGCAGTTCGGCATCGTTCGGCGTCACGGTACGCGTTCTTCCGCACTGCGATGAGACCAGGCACGGCGGTCTGTCCGAGACGCCGGACGGTCGCATGGTGTGCGTCTATCCGAAAATCCTGCAACGGCCGGTTGATCAGGACACTCGGCCTGACGCCGGTCAGCCGCTTGATTTCCAGCGGAATGACAACGACGGCCTGCATGTCATCCGCACCATCCAGTATTGACCTCCGTTAAAGATTCGCGGCGATTTGCCGATGATGGGGCAGGGGCCGCCATAGCCGTTGTTGACCGGTGGCGATGGTTATTCAGGAGAAATCGTGACCGACGTTGCCACACAGGATATTGATACGCTGGACCGCCAGGCGGAGCAGGCGGTCAGGAGCATCGGCATTCCGCCATGCCCGATCATTCTGACGCGGCTGCTGCGCGAGATGCGAGAGGACGAGCCGGATTTCGCACGTATCGCCGAGCTCGTCGGCAGCGATGTCGGCCTGGCGGCGATTTTGCTGAAGACGATCAATTCTCCGCTGTACGGCCTGCGCAACAAGGTGACCACCGTTCAGCACACGCTGAACCTGCTGGGCGTGCGCAACGTCGCGCAACTGGTGGTCGGGCTGACGCTGCGCCAGGTATTTCCGGTATCGAGCAGCGCGGCGATGAACCAGTTCTGGGAAACGTCCTCGGACGTGGCGCTGGTGTGCGCGCATGTCGCGCGGTACGCGCGGGTGGACAAGGACAGCGCCTACACTTACGGACTGTTTCGCGATTGCGGCATTCCGGCGATGATCACCGCGTTTCCGGATTATTCGGCAATAGCCGATGCCGCGAAACGCGATGCTGCCGGTTCCCTGACCGCATACGAGCGCGAGCGTTACGGCGTGCATCATGCGCAGATCGGTTTTCATCTGGCGCGCAGCTGGGAGCTGCCGGAGAAGTTCTGCAAAGGAATCCTGTGGCATCACGATTATGCGGCGCTGCATGGCGATGGCTCGGAGCGGCCTGCCGAAAGTCTGCGCCTGATTGCGCTGGCGTTGATCGCAGAACAGATTTACATGAAAAATTCGGATGGAACGGAGTGCGAGGACTGGCGCGACGGCGGCCGGCTGGCAATGGCGTACCTCGGTTTCGACGAGGCCGCGTTGCAAACGCTGTCCGACGGCATCGCCGACGTGCTGCAGCAGGATTGAATTTGCCGTGGCAGCCGATCGGGAGAGCGGCTACGGCAAAGGTTACCGCGGTGCGTGCGCCGTCTCATGATCGGCAGACCGCGAATCGAGACGGCGGACGATCTGCTGAACGCAGCATTTGATGTCCGTATCCCGGTCACCGCTCATGTCGCAGCGGATCACCGCCGCCATCTCATCCGTTGCAAGTGCATCATGGTGCGCAAGCTGATGGTCGAGAACGGCGCCGGTTGCTTCCGACGGATCGGCACCCTGTGTTTCGCGGACCGCGATGCGATTGCGCAGGACTGCCGGGGCGGCATTGCAGTCGACGATGATCAGTGATGCGCCGAGCCGCCCGGCCAGCGCGCGTGCCAGGTCGCGCTGCGGGCGTTCGAGGAATGCGGCGTCGATGATTGCCGGGTATCCCGCGGTCAGTACCGTTTCCGCGACGTTGCACAATCTGCGGTAGACCTGTTCTGTCGTTTGCGGCCGGTAGATTCCGCCGTCCACAGCGGACCGGCTGCGGGCATCCGCGCTCAGTCCCGACAGACGCTTGCGTTCGACGTCGGAGCGCACGCGTATCGCGCCCAGCGTTTCGGACAGCGCGCCGGCGAACGTGCTCTTGCCGGAACCCGAAAAGCCATGCATTGCGATCAGCGCGGGCCGTTCGCTGCGGGCAAGGCGCTGCGCCAGCGCCACGTAGCCGCCGGCGGCGGCATCGAGGCGCGCCGCTTCACCTGGATCCGCGTGTGCCTGCCGAGCGCGCAGGCCGTGGATCTTGGCACGTACCAATGCCCGATAGACGAGGTAGAAGCGCAACACCATCACGCCGGTGTAATCGCCCGTCGTTTCGAGATAGGTGTTGACGAGACGGAATGCAAGATCGGAACGGCGGCGATCGATCAGGTCCATCGCGAGAAATGCGACCTCGTTCATCACGTCGATCCAGCGCAGTCCCGCATCGAACTCGATGCAATCGAACGGCACCGGTTCATCGTCGATCAGCACGATGTTGCGCAAATGCAGATCACCGTGGCATTCGCGCACGAAACCGTCATGCCGGCGCGCCGCGAACGTCGGCTGCAGCCGACGGCCCGCATCTATCGTCCATGCCTGCAGATCGCCAAGTGCCGGCTTGCGCGCGGAAGAAACGTGCGGCGCCATCTGCGCGAAATTGTCGAGCGCCGGCCGCATCACCGCTTCCGGCGTTCCAAAAGACGAATCCGCGATGGCGGCCGGAGCATTTGCATGAAACGCCGCGATGCGCATGGCAAGGCGTTCGATCATCTGCGAAGTCAGCGCATGGCGTGCGACCAGATGGTCGAACAGTCCATCCTGTCCGAACTGGCGCATTTTCACCGCGTATTCGAACGCTTTTCCGCTGCCGTCCATTTGCGGTTGTTCCGGGCTGCCGGTGATCGGCACCACGGCGAGATAGAGCTGCGGCGCGAAGCGGCGGTTGAGCCGCAACTCTTCGTCGCAATAGCGGCGGCGCGCATCGAGCGAGCTGAAGTCGAGGAAATCGAGCGTGACCGGCTTCTTGATCTTGTACGCATAGTCGCCGGCGAGCAGCACCCACGAAATATGGGTTTCCATCACCGCGATGGACGTTACCGGATGAGGGTAGACGGCAGGGCCGTTGAGCGCGGCGATGAGCGGATCCATGCGATGTGCGGGCCGGTTGCGGAGTTGCTATCGCACAGACTAACCGAGGATCCAGTCGAACGCCACCAATATACGCGGTCCTGCAAATACGCGATTTGCGATCATGACATCACGGCGAGACCAAGGCTCAACAAAATGACATTGCTCCTCCATCTCGATCTTTCTCCAGGAGGAAGAAAGACCGGCTTTTCCCTCTCCTTGCAGAAGAGGGATTGCGTTATTCGTGCCGATGAACAGGCAGTCGATTCCTCCAGTCGCCGCCCACCGCCCCCGCCCGTCTGCGCGGGCTCCCCGCCTCGATAAGGCGGGGAAAATTCGCGTGGCATGCACCTGATATATTTTCTCCTC
>JBDZVW010000369.1:0-3018 GCA_040255885.1 Betaproteobacteria bacterium | reverse complement strand
TCGGCATGAAGTCGCGCGGCTGCTACGAGACGCCGGGCGGCACCATCATGCTGAAGGGTCACCGCGCGATCGAGTCGATCACGCTCGATCGCGAAGTCGCGCATCTGAAGGATGAATTGATGCCGCGCTACGCCGCGCTGATCTACAACGGCTACTGGTGGAGTCCGGAACGGCAGATGCTGCAGACCGCGATCGACGCGTCGCAGGCGAATGCGAACGGCAGCGTGCGCCTCAAGCTCTACAAGGGCAACGTGATCGTCGCCGGCCGCAGCTCGGAAAAGGATTCGCTGTTCGATGAAGCCATTGCCACGTTCGAGGACGACAAGGGCGCCTACAACCAGCAGGATGCGGCCGGCTTCATCCGCCTCAACGCACTGCGGATACGGATTGCCGCGAAGCGAAAAGGCAGAAGAAGTTAACCACAGAGGCACAGAGACACAGAGGACTGCAACTACGACTGATTGAATGGCTCTCTGTTTATCTCAGTGCCTCTGTGTCTCTGTGGTGAAGGGTTTACAATGACCACGATCGTAGTCGTCAAAAAGAACGGTTATGCGGCAATCGCCGCCGACACCCTGACCAAGTGGGGCACGGTGAAGGAATCGGCGGTCTATATCGCAAACCACAGCAAGATTCTGACCGTCGGCCGCAATTATCTCGCGGTCGCCGGCGGCGCCGCGTTCAAGGCCATATTGAACGATCATTTCTCGCGCCGCGGCACGCCGGCGCACTTTCGCACCGCCGCCGAAGTCTTCCAGACATGGAATGCGCTGCACCGCGCATTGAAAGAGGGTTACTACCTGCAGCCGACCGAGGACAAGGAAGATCCGCTCGAATCCTCGCGCATGGACGTGCTGATCGCGAATTCGCACGGCATTTTCGGCGCGGCCGCGGATCGCACCGTGCAGGAATTCGTGAAGTACTACGCGTTCGGCAGCGGCGCCGACTATGCGCTCGGGCTGATGTACGGCATCTATGACGACCCGCAGCGTTCCGCCGAGGACATTGCGAGGCTGGCCGTTGAAGCGGCCGCCGACTTCGATGACGGCACCGGGCTGCCGGTGATGTCGCATGCGGTAAAATTACGCAGCTGATCGGGATTCAGCGGAGGAGTGTGCCATGCCATCATTCGATATCGTTTCCGAAGTCAACCAGGTCGAAGTGCACAATGCGGTCGATCAGAGCAACAAGGAAATCACGAACCGCTTCGATTTCAAGGGCTCGGATGCACGCGTCGAACAGGGCCAGAATCTGCTGACCGCCTATGCTGATGACGAATTCAAGCTCGGCCAGGTACGCGACGTGCTGACCGGGAAACTGGCGAAGCGCGGCATCGACATCCGTTGCCTGGAGCCCGGCACAATCGAAAAAATCAGCGGCAACAAGGTGAAGCAGGAAATCAAGGTGCGCGAGGGCGTCGACACCGATCTTGGAAAGAAAATCGTGAAGCTGGTCAAGGACAGCAAGCTCAAGGTGCAGGCCAGCATCCAGGGCAACGCGGTGCGCATCTCCGGCGCCAAGAAAGACACGCTGCAGGATACCATTGCGCTGGTGCGCAAGACGGTCGCTGATTTCCCGCTGCAGTACAAGAATTTCCGCGACTGACCTGCGTCGCGCGTCTCAGCGCGCAAGCCCGCTCATCCAGTTGTCATAAACGGCATCGGCGACACGCTGCAATCGCGGCAGCCAGGCCGCGGTTTCCGCGCGGATCGATGCGGCCGGCTGCACGGCGGGGCTGTGGCTGGCGGCAATCTCGCCGGCACCAGCGGCGCACCAGGCATCGACCATCCCGGCGGTCATTTCGATATGGCATTGCAGCGCCAGATGCGGCCCCAGTGCGAACCCCTGATTGGCGCAATGCGGACCCGACAGCACGCGGGTTGCGCCGGTCGGAATCGAAAACGTCTCGCCATGCCAGTGAAAGCATGGAAGTTGCCGGCCGCATTCGCCGAACCAGCGCCCGGCTGCCGCACCGTCGACCACGTCGACGGTTCCCCAGCCGATTTCAGTGACCGGATTGCGCGACACTGTCGCCCCCAGCGCCTTCGCCATCAGCTGGCTGCCGAGACAATGTCCGAGTACCGGAACATTGTCCGCGACGGCGGCCCGTATCAACGCCAGGCTCGGCCGGACCCACGGCAGGTCGTCGTTTACGCTCATCGGCCCGCCCATGAACACCAGCCCGGAAAACGCATCAGGCGCGGCCGGAACGCGCTCGCCCCGATCGATTGCGACCAGCCGCCACGGAATGCCGCGACGCTCCAGAACTGTGGCAAAATAGCCCGGCCCTTCGATCGCGACATGACGAAAAACTACAACAGGCTTCACAGGTTTCTCCCCGCCGCTCTCCGCAGATGACGCGCCATTTTCCGCTCCTCGCCGCTGTTGCCGCATTCGCCGCGTTGCCGCTGACGGCCGCCGCCGTCGACATCAACGTGGTCGGACTGACGTCCGGCAAGGCGATCGTCGTGATCGGCAACGCGCCGCCACGGCTAATGCGCGCCGGAGACACCGGTCCCGACGGCGTGCGCCTGCTAAGCGCTTCGAGCGACTCCGCCGTGTTCGAAATCGGTGGAAAACGTGAAACGCTCACGCTCGGACAGCGTGCGGCCGTTGGCAGCGCCATGGGCCCCGCCGCGAGCGGCGGACAGCCGAGCGTCACCCTTACCGCCGACAATGGCGGCCATTTTATCGCCAGTGGCAGCGTCAACGGTATCTCGATGCGCTTTCTGGTCGATACCGGCGCAACCAGCGTTGCGCTCTCGGCCGCCGATGCCAAGCGCGCCGGTGTCGACTACCTCGCCGGTCAACGCGCCTACAGCAGCACCGCCAACGGTGTGGTGCCGGTTTATCACGTCAGGCTCGACAGCGTGACGGTCGGCAATATCACGCTGCACAACGTCGACGCCGTTGTCTTCGGCGGCCACAAGCTGCCGATCGCGCTGCTGGGCATGAGCTTTCTGAACCGGATGGAGATGAAGCGCGACGGGACGACGATGACGCTGGTCAAGAGATACT
>JBDZVW010000053.1:0-11766 GCA_040255885.1 Betaproteobacteria bacterium | reverse complement strand
TAATTATGACTTTTTACGCATATTCAGTATGGACACTTGCGATTCACTTTGCAACATGTCCCTGACCCGGCAATCGCCGCACATGCGGATTCGATCGAGCGCGCCGGCGTCGGCGAACATCGAGTGCGTTTTCAGGCGCTCGACCATGCCGGCGATCATTTGCTGCGTTGCAAAAGGCCTGCCGCAACGTATGCATTTCGCCGGCTGCGCCTGGTTGAGCACGGTCCCGGTGCGGGCTTCCTTTGTCAGCCGCAACCGCGGCAGCAGCGTGATCGCGTGTTCGGGACAGGTCTTCTCGCACAATCCGCACTGCACGCAGTTACGCTCGATGAACCGCAGCTGTGGCGTTTCCTTCGAATCGAACAGCGCCTTTTCCGGGCAGGCGCCGACGCACGCCATGCACAGCGTGCAGGCATCGCGGTTGACCTGAACCGCACCGAACGGCGCGCCGGCCGGCAGCGGCAATTCCTCGCGCGGCGCCGGCGCGTGTTTCAGCAGATGATCGAATGCGAAATCGAGCGTGGTGCGCTTGTCGTCCGACAAGTCGAAGACGGCCGCCGCGGCGGAGGACCTTGCCGGTTCCAGTTTCCAGATCTCGCGTTCGAGCGCCGGCACCTCTTCGGCTTCGATCAGTTCGAAATGTCCGTCGCCGTAACCGAGTCCTGAAAGCACCGCCTGTGCAACTGCCATCTGGCGCCGCAGCAAATCGAGATACCCTTCGGCTTCGCTACCGTCGCTCACGAGCACCACCTGCGAGGCGCCCAGCGCGACCGCTCCCAGCATCAGATCGATGCCGAGCGACGCGACGTGAACCACTTCCAGCGGAATCACGCGCGCCGGCAATCCCGGCCCGCGGCGGCCCAGCTTAAAAACCAGATCGCGCCCGGCCCCGGCGTTGTGGAACAGCAGGCAGGCATCGCGACCGCCGGCGCGATGATAGGTCTGCAACACGGTCTTGATCCGCAATCCCATGTCGGACACGCGGGGATAGAGGTAACTCATCGCACCTGACGGACAGCTGGTGGCGCAGCCGCCGCAGCCCATGCACAGATGCAGATCGACCGTGACGTGATTGCCTTTGGCGGTGATCGCCGCGGTCGAGCACACATCGAGGCACTGGGTACAGCCGGTAATTTCGTTACGTCCGTGCGCGCAGATGTTTTCGCGACAAGCGACGAAGCGCGGCTTCTCGAATTCTCCGGTGAGTTGCACCAGCTGGTTTGCAGCCAGCGCCTGCTCCAGCGGATCGTTGCCGGGCGCAGCATAGCCCTGCGGCGGCTGCGGAATGCGGATCAGCGGACTGTCCGACAGGTCCAGCACCATGTCGAAGCGGTCACTGTGCGTACGATCGGTGCGTGCAAAATCAATCGCGCCGATCCCGCCGCACGCTGTCACGCACTGGCGGTGTGCACGGCATTTGTCGAGATCGATTTGATAGCGGTAGTCGATCGCCTGTTCGGGACAGGCGCGAATGCAGGCATTGCAGCGGGTGCAGACATCAAGGTCGATCGGGTTTTCCTGTTCCCAGGCAACATCGAACGTGCCGAGATAGCCGCCGAGCGACGTGACCCTGCCGCTGTACACCGGATATTCGCGATCGGCCGGCAGCTCCCAGCCACGGCTGTTGCCGGTCGCCAGCACCGCCACTTCGAGCTGCGCCGCGAGGCGCTGCGCCCAGCCGATTGCCGCGCCGCCGTCGCCGATGATCAGCAAGCTGCCGCCGGACTGGTACGCAACCCGCGGCACCGGTTGCGGTTCCGGCAGATTCGCCAGCGCCAGCAACGCTGCGATCTTCGCTCCGGCCGCAGCCGACTCGCGCGACCAGCCGGCGGTTTCGCGAATATTCAGGAAACGGATATCGTCGCTGCCACCCAACTGCTCCCGCACTTCGGAAAAGGCGGCGACTTCCTGCGTGCAGGCAACCGCGAGCGTCTCGCCGCTTTTGACCGCGGCCTCGAACGCAGCAATATGGCGACGGCACAGTTCACCGTTGACGTGCAGCGGCGCATCGAGCTGCAGCGCCCGGGCCAGCGCCTTGCCGTCCAGCGGCATCGTCCGATTGCAATTGCAGACCAGCAATTTTCGCGTCGGGTGAGACACTGTCCGCTTACCTCCGGCGATTGACGGCGACAGTTCCGACGATGGTATGAGAAAGTTGCGCGAAAAGCTACCCGCGGTTCGTCAGGACGAACGCGTATCGTTCTTCTTTGCGCCGGTCAGCGTTTTTGCGGCAGTCAGTTTTCTGTCAGCATCCGGCTGCGGGGTCTGCGACGGCACGGCGGCCGCCTGCCGTGACATATTTTCGTGCGGTGCACTTTGGGCATCCGGTTCCGCCACCGGCGGCAAACCGGCAACATCGGCAGGTATCGCGTCAGCGGTGTGCGGCGCTTGAACGTCATCCGCAGCGGCAGCGGTTTCGTCAGCCGGCGTCTCATCGTCGCGCGCAAACAGCTTGCGACGGTCTTTCATCAGTCTTTCCAGCAGTTCCGGCGGAATCGGATCGGCACCGCTGTAATCGTCGATGTAGACATCGAGCCCGTCGATGCGATTGAAATGCGGATCGCTGAAAAGCTTCTTCAGCGCCATGCGCCGCAACCCGTCGTCGACTTCAGGGTGCATGAATGGGCTGAAATCGGAGTCGAAGGTCAGGCTTTCCAGCGACGGCAGCTGCGGCGCCGGGACGGACTCGTTGCGCTTTCCCGCCGCCGGCGACGGTGGCTGCGTGCGCGCCTGCTGCTTCAGGCGCGACCAGCGGTCGAGAAATTTTTCTCCGTTGCGTTGCCTGTCGTCACTCATGTGTCGGCCTCTCCCCGGCGCCTGCGCCGGCGCGGCAGCTCCGGCTCGGGCTTGTAGTGGCGATCGACGAATCGTGCGATCCATGTCAGCAATTCGCGCGGCAGCGCAACGCCATCCACCTGTTCACCGCTGTCCGCCCAGCGTGCCCCTTCATCATAGCTGACCGTCAGCAGCTCCGGACACGCATCGTCGCCGTGCATGCGCCACAGCACGAACACCTTGGGTTCCGGCGACGTGATGTTCATATGGTAACCGGCGGCCTCCGGTACGTGAAGTCCGAGCCTGAAGCCGCGAAACAGCACCTGGCGCTCGCGCTCGTTTTCGGCGATCACGCAACGCGTCGGGCAGTCTCCGAAACCGTCGTGCACGATTTCGTGCGCCGACCATGCGACATCCGCGTACGGATTGTCGAGCTTCAGCCGGCGCATGATCACGGCGACCGGCCAGCCCCGCGCGAATTCGTCTGCGGCAGCATGCATGGCATTGCGCTCCATCGATTGCGGATTGTGCGGCACCGCGACCCACTGTTCAAGCCTGTCGCGACAGCCGATAGTTGACCGCGGAATGATGTCTTTACTTGGACGGCGTGCAGCACTTTTGAGATAATTCAATGATGAACGCCCGTTCAATTCCTGCCGCAACGGCGTCCGCCCCGGCGGCGGCGCTCAGCGACCGGCTCGGCCGGCCGCTGCACGATCTGCGCATCTCGGTCACCGATCGCTGCAATTTCCGCTGCGTCTATTGCATGCCGAAGGAAATTTTCGGCAAGGACTACCCGTTTCTGGAGCGCGCCGAGCTGCTGAGCTTCGAAGAGATCGTGCGGCTGGTGCGGATTTTCCACGCGCACGGCGTGCGGAAAGTCCGGCTCACCGGCGGTGAGCCGCTGCTTCGGCGCAACGTCGAACGGCTGATCGAAATGCTCGCCGCAATCGACGGTCTGGACCTGACGCTCACCACCAACGGTTCGCTGCTGGCAAGGAAGGCGCGCGCGCTGAAAGCAGCCGGGCTCGATCGCGTCACGGTTAGCCTCGATTCGCTCGACGACGCGGTGTTCAAGCGCATGAACGACGTTGATTTTCCGGTGGCGAAAGTGCTCGACGGTATCGCCGAGGCGGCGGCGGCCGGCCTGGCTCCGATCAAGATCAACGCGGTGGTCAAGCGCGGCGTCAACGATCGCGACATCGTCGCCATGGCGCGCCATTTCCGCGGCAGCGGACACATCCTGCGCTTCATCGAATACATGGACGTCGGCCACAGCAACGGCTGGCGCATGGATGACGTGGTTCCGGCAAAGGAAATCATTGCACGCATCAGTGCCGAAATGCCGCTCGAACCGCTCGATCCTAATTATCACGGCGAGGTGGCCGAACGCTGGCGCTACGCCGACGGCGGCGGCGAGATCGGCGTCATCGCATCGGTGACGCAGGCCTTCTGCAGTAGCTGCACACGCCTGCGCCTGTCGACCGACGGCAAGCTCTACACCTGCCTGTTCGCGACCCGCGGCCACGATCTGCGGGCGCTGCTGCGCGGCAACGCCGGCGACGACGAGATAGCCGCGGCCCTCGCGCAAATCTGGAGCAACCGCAGCGACCGCTACTCCGAAATCCGCGGCGAAGCGACGGCAAAGCTGGAGAAGATCGAAATGTCGTATATCGGGGGATGATGCAGGATTGAGGATCGAGGATCGAGTAAATAATGCGGCGCGCGTTGCGCGCCGGATACTCTCCCTCGATCCTGGTACCTCAATCCTGAATTTATGGACACTCCCTACCGCCCCCAGATCACGCACGCCGCCCGGCCGGCGACCTTCACCGTCGACGCTATAAACGAACGCGGCGAGCGGGTACCGACGCCGATCGCCGGCGAACATCCGCTGACGCTGTATGTCGACAAGCGCGAAATCGTGACGCTGATGACGCTGGGCGGCGCGCCGGAAGCGCTGGCGATCGGTTATCTGCGCAACCAGCGCCTGGTCGGCAGCATCGACGAAATCGTCGCGGTGCAGGTCGACTGGGACGTCGATTCGGTGGTCGTCACCACCCGCGGCAGTTCGATCGATTTCGACGGCCGCATGGGCAGGCGCACCGTCACCACCGGCTGCGGCCAGGGCACCGTGTTCGGCGACCTGATGGACGAGATCGACAGCATCCGGCTGTCGCAGGATACGTTCATCACCGAATCGATGCTGCATGAGCTGCTGCACAACGTCCGCTACCGCGATACGATCTACAAGGAAGCCGGCGCGGTACACGGCTGCGCACTGTGCCACGGCAGCGAGATTCTGATGATGGTCGAAGACGTCGGCCGTCACAACGCCGTCGATGCGATTGCCGGGCAGATGTGGCTCGACCGCGTCGAAGGCGCCGACAAGATCTTCTACACCACCGGGCGGCTCACGTCGGAAATGGTGATCAAGTGCGCGCAGATGGAAATTCCGATCCTGGTGTCGCGCTCGGGCCTGACGCAGATGGGCTACGAAGTCGCACGCCGTACCGGACTGACGATGATCGGCCGCGCGGCGGGCGGCAAGCATTATCTGCTGTTCACCGGCGAACAGCGGTTCAAGCGCGACACCTGACGCTACGGGCGCGCCTGTGGCGCAAAAAAAGCCGTTCGTGAGTCCGCCGGACCACGAACGGCTTTTCAGGCTTTGTCAGTGCGGCAGTTCGCGCAGCGTGCTCAGCGTCTGGCTGAAGTTGGCTGTGCTGGTCAGATTGGCCAATGACCTGACCTGGATCTCGATGCGCGCGACATTCTGGATCTGCTGCAGGCTGCCGGCGGTCTGCACCAGTTGCACCAGACCGGAACCGTTCACCGAAGAGCCGATGTTCGACACGCCGCCCTGTATCTGCTGGATCACCTGCCCCTGGTTCGGCACCGTGATGCTGACGCCGGCGCCGGTCTTTGCCAGATAGGCGGTAACCTTCGAGCCGGACGAAGCACTCTCAGTGTACTGCCCTGGCGAGCCGGCCGCGCCTGCCGGCATGCTGAGGCTGTCCGTGGTCACCGAGATAGTGGCGTTGTTCGCAATGCTGTTCGAATTGCCGGCGACCTGGATGCCCTGCGCCACCCCGCTCAGATTCTGAAAACCATTGCCGGAAACCGTCTGATTCGGATTCGGCAGCGCTGTCGTGGTGCTGCCGATAATGCTGAGATTCGGCTGGAAGCTGACCGTCGACGCGTTCTGCGCGAACTTCACCATCATCGTCGCCCCTGCCGTCAACGTCTGGTCGGGCGTACTCCACTGCGACGCAAAGGTGATGCCAAAACCAATGATCTGGCTGCCATCAAGGTAGCGCCCGCGCATATGCGACAGCGCACTGTCCGGAATCTGCGGAGCGTGCGCGAACACCGAGGTGTCCGGCATGCCGGCTCCGGTTTCGACTGCGAACGCATACGGTACACTGCCCGCTGCCATGTTGAAAACGAGGGCGGCGGCGCAGGCCAATCTGGTGTTACGTGCCTGTTTGACCCGTGCCATGGTCCTTCTCCTTGAGGCATCACCCGTGCGATTTGCTGCGTTCAAAACAGGTCGGCGCGGGTGAAGCCGAAGTCGATCAGTTGTGCGTTGGTGACAATGGTGCGTGCGTTGACCAGCCGTTTTGCCGTCAGCGGCTGGGGCGGATTGAGCAGCACCGTGTCCTTGATGAAACCCTTGCCGATGACGGCAAACACGATATCGTTCCAGCTCTTCACGAAATCCTCCCGGGTCATCACGCGGTTGCCGAGCGCGGGGTCACCGACGTAAACGCGGTCGCCCTCCGCCTTTTCGAACACCACGAAATGCTTGTAGCCGCTGATGTCGAGCAGCACGATCACCGGGATGCGGATGCGATCGAGCAGCCTGGGCTCGATCTTGTAGCCGCGGCCGCGGAAACCGAGCGTCTCGACATAGTCCTTCAGATCCAGCAGCGAGAAGCCCTTGGTGCGGACAATCTGCGGATCGCTGACCTTGAACAGCCCCTGAATCACCTGCGCTTCGGTGACGTCGCGCCCGTACGCGTACTTCAGAATCGTCGCCAGCGACGCGGCACCGCATGAGAAATCGGTGTGCTGCGGCACCATGTTGATGTAACGCAATCCGCGCATGCTGATGACATCCATGCGCACCGGACCGGCGCCCGGTATCACGTCGCCGATGTCCATCGTCTGCGCGGCGGCACTGACGGCAAAAGCCGCCGCGGCTGCCGTTGCCACGGTCTTCAGCATCTTCGCTGTTCTTACAAACATGCCGTTCCTTCCGTACGCCGCCCGCACTGATGCGCAGCGGCGCATTGCCGACCACCGGCGAAAATCCGGCCGGAGACGGGCTCCGGCCGGACATGCCTTTTGCGTCAGCCGCTGCGGGCCTGACCCGGACTCACGAGGATCAGGCCCATGCGCGCTGCCGCCTCGGGCTCACTGCTGCAGCGACGCCGTGATTGCCAGCGAATTGCTTTGCGCGTTGTTGGTGCCCGACGCGATGTTCACGCCGATGTTGCCCGACGCGTTCTGCAGCGCGTTGCCACCCAGGCTCGCGGTCTCGATCACGTAAGTGTTGCTGACCGAGTTTTGGCCGCCAGTCGACTGGTACGATATCGCTGAAGCGTTCGCGAGGCTGGCGTTGCCGACTGCAGCCGCAAGGCTGTTCGCCTGCACGTTGTTGTCGCCCGCCGACACGTTGACGTTGATGTTGCCCTGGGCGCCGCTCAGCGCATTGCCGCCGATTGTTGCGGTATTGGTGATGGGGCCGGACGCTGAGTTCGGGACGATCGGCGTTCCCTGATTGGTGACACGGTTGCCGCTGGTCAGCTGATCAACATACGTTTCCGCATCGAGACGGCCGAATACGTCATTTTTGTCCTGCGCCGCGAGCGCGGCGTTATTCGCCTGCACATTCTGGTCGCCGGCCGTCACGTTCAACTGGATGTTGCCCTGCGCATTTTGCGCAGCGTTGCCGTTGAGATGGGCAAGATCGTCGTTGACGGTATAGTTTTCGTTGGTGTTGTTGATCGACTGCTGGTCGGCCTTGGTCAGCGCCTCGGCGTCGGATTTGACGTTGATGGTGCCCTTCACCTTGACTTTGCCGTCCACGCTGATGTCCTTGGTGTTCGAGACGTTTTTGGTGACGTCGACGTTGACGGTTTCCTGGATCGGGTCGCTGAGGCCGTCCGCCAACACCAGCGGCGCGGCAAACGCCATTGCGACGGCAAGCGTCATCGGCGCGATCAGATTGCGAGTTTTCATTGCATTGCTCCTTTTCGTTGTGGCGATCGGCTCACCCTGCCTTACGGGCCGGTGCACCGAAATGTGCCGTATGGATGATCCTTGCGCTTACCGGGGAGCGGTCAGCGACGCGGTGACTGCCAGCGCATTGCTCTGCGCGTTGCTGGAACCAGCCGCAACGTTTGCACCGATGTTGCCCGACGCATTTGCCAGGGCGTTGCCATCGAGGTCGGCGTGTTTGTGCATGCAGTTGTTCAGCACGCCATTGTTGTTGCTCGTCTGAAACGAAATCGCCGAAGCTTCCGCAAGATTCGCGTCACCGACCGCAACCGCCAGACTGTTGGCCTGCACGTTGTCAAAGCCGGCCGCAACGTTGGCATTGATGTTGCCTTGGGCGTTTTGCAGCGCATTGCCGCCGAGAACCGCGGTGCTCGTCCCGAAGTTCGAAAAATTTTTGACATGGTTGCTGGCGCTCGACTGGTCAACGAATGTTTCGGCATCCGTATGACCGAACACATCGGTCTTGTCTTGCGCCGCGAGGGCCGAGTTGTTCGCCTGCACATTATTGGCGCCGGAGGTCACGTTGATCCCGATGTTGCCCTGGGCGTTGGACCCTGCGTTGCCGTTGATGCGTGCGAAATCATCGTCCTGCCTTTCATTGTCCGTTGTGTTCCTCGTCGACTGCTGGTCAGCCTTGGTCATCGCCTCGGCATCGGACTTGACGTTGATGGTGCCCTTCACCTTGACCTTGCCATCCACGCTGATGTCCTTGGTGTTTGAAACACTCTTGTTGACGGTGACGTTGACATTTTCAGTGATTGGATCCGTGATGCCGTTCTCCTGCGAAAACGCCAGCGGTGCCGCAAATGCAAATGCCACGGCGAGCGCCAGCGTTGCAGGTTTCAATTGCAGTCTCATTTCGAACTCCTTGAGTTTCAGTTTGACTACGGTGTTACGCCCGGTTGAACCCGGAGCGCGAAGGTGTTGGCCGTCGCATTGCCCGACCCCGCCGACTGGTTGACCTGGACCAGCCCGTGCGCACCGTCGAATGCGGTATCGGCGATCGACACCGCCTGACGGCTCGTTGTGGTGGTCCCGCCTCCTGCCGGTCCTGCATTGGAAGCCGTGGCGGCCAGCACGCTGTCCGTCACGATTTCCACTCCAGAGCCCACTCCCAGCGTCGCGCTGTTGGCCTGCGCATTGGCGACACCGCTGGTCTGGTTGATCGAAACCAGGCCACTGGTATTGGCGAACGCGTGGTCGCCGATAGTGGCCGACGCCGCACCCGGCTGATTACCCGCAGCACCGACGGTGTTCTGCATGGCACTCACCGTTGCCGAACTCAGACCGCTTCCGACCACCAGCGCCGCGGCACTGGACTGGGCATTGGAATCGCCGGCCGCCGCGTTGACGGCGGCCCGTCCGCGAACGCCGGACAGCGCATACGGCCCGATCACACTCTGGGCCACGTACGCCGGAATCTGCGGGGCCGGATCAGCTGCCTGGGCCAGTCCGGCACAGGGGGCGATCACGGCGGCAAGCAGCGTCAGCGTCAATGGGCGTCGATAGTTGTTCATCTTGGTTCGCGTCCGCGCTTTATCGGCCCATCAAGCCGGCACCCTGAAGCGCGTCCATCAGCTGCCCGGTGGCCTGGCGCACGGTGCCGCCGATGCTGCCAATGGCGCCGCCGCCACCACCGCCCAGCGTTCCGGTCATCACACGCCCGACCGTAGCGCCGCCGCTTCCATCCAGTCTGTTGCTCGCCAATGCACCGGCCATGCCTGCACCCGGTGTGGCGAGATTGCCGCCGCGCATCGGCACGCCCGTCACGACATTCGCAAAGTCGGTGTTGTTCAACTCACGCGCCACCGTGCCGCCGGGATTCTGGTTCAGTCCCAACGCGGATTGCACCTGCTGCCCCGGATTCGCCTTGGAGCTGACCGGCCCGCTGCCGGAACGGAAGGCGCTGCGCGGGCTCACCGTGCGGGTGATGATCATGTCGCCGGGACCGCCCCATGCCGCAGGCAGCAGACCCGGCAGCAGCAGCGCTGCCGATAGGATCGCCAGCATCAGTAAGGGCTTTTTCATGTCGCTGTCACCGAATGCGCACGGCCACGACGCTGGTAGCCTGCGTATTGCCGTAACCGGCCGCTCCGTTCTTCGTCGGCCCGCCGCCCTGCCCGCCGCTGCCGCGCTCGTCCCACAGGATGACGCCGACATGAGTGCGGGTATCGGGCGCTACGCTGTTCTCGCCGGCACCGCGATAGCGGCTGAGCGCGCGGTCATCGAGCGGCTGTTGATCGAAACCGAGCGGCAGGTCGACGCCGTTGGAAGCGGGAGAGACGGAAACGGCCGGCACCGTGCTGCTGCTCGGGCTTATCAATTGATCGGAAGTGCGGGCCACCACCAGTTCCGGAGCGGCAGGGCCGGCCCATGCTGCAACGGTCGCAAACAGCGCGGCAGTGCCGGCCACGAAACGCGACCATCGCCGGCAGCGGTCGATCGGGCTGATACGAAAGTGATGTTTTGCGGTGCCGGCAGTCTTCATCGTCGAGAACCTCCTGCCGCTTCATCGCAACGACTGTGCCATTCGTCGATATCGCTGAAAAATCAGTGGTGAGGCTTCGAACAGCAAAAGCTGCCGGTGATATCGCGTGTCACACCGCGGTTACATCGGATGCACGGCGCGGCGGGCGAAACCCGCGTCAATCAACGAATTCGGAAGAATGTGTAACAGGAACGCGTCACTCGTTACAGCACGGTACCGCTTTGTACGCAGACGACGGACGCACTCGCCGCGCGAACGGCAGCAGCCGCCACGCCGGGCATGACGTGCCGGCTGTTGAACCCGTATCAGATCAGGCAGCCAGGATTTTGTGCTTCTCAGCGAGGCGGTAGAGCGTCACGCGCGATATGCCGAGATCCGCCGCGGCATGCGTCACGTTGTTGTGCGACCGCTGCAGCGCTATGCGGATCGCCTCTTTCTCGGCCTTGTGGCGGGCGGAATCCAGCGTCAGGAACTCACGCGGCGCGATATGGCGATCCAGCCCGAGATCGGCTACCGTGACCAGCGGTCCTTCGCACATCAGCGTCGCGCGGCGAATGCGGTTGATCAATTCGCGGATGTTGCCCGGCCAGGAATAGCTCGCCATTTCCCGCAACGCGCGGCCCTGAAAACCACGCGCAACGGAGCCGTTGCGGAATTTGTTGAAGTAGAAGCGTGCCAGCACTTCGATGTCATCACGGCGCTCGCGCAGCGCCGGCACAGTCACGTGCAACACATTGAGACGGTAATAGAGGTCTTCGCGAAACCGCCCTTCACGCACCGCCTTTTCCAGATCGACATTGGTCGCCGCGATGACGCGGGCGTTGACCGCGATGTCGTTCGGCGAGCCGACGCGCTTGATTTTTTTCTCCTGCAGGAAGCGCAGCAGATTGACCTGCAGATCGAGCGGCAGATCGCCGATTTCGTCGAGAAACAGCGTGCCGTTGTCGGCCGCCTCGATGTAACCGATCTTGCGCTGGGCCGCGCCGGTGAACGCGCCTTTCTCATGGCCAAACAGTTCCGACTGGATCAGGTTTGGCGGTACCGCGCCGCAGTTGACCGCGACGAACGCGCCCTTCGCACGCCCGGATCGCTCGTGAATCGCGACCGCGGTAAGCTCCTTGCCGGTTCCGCTTTCACCGGTGATCAGCACCGGCACGTCGACGGCCCCGATCTTGCGGATCATGCGGAACAGTTGCTGCATCACCGGACTGGCGCCG
>JBDZVW010000368.1:0-3026 GCA_040255885.1 Betaproteobacteria bacterium | reverse complement strand
AACAACTGCTTCAGCACGACGCGCGACGCGCCTTCGAGCATGCGGCCGCCGACCGCCGCCAGCTTGCCGCTGACGTTGACCGCGTAATCGTAGTCGACGCGCGTGCCGCCGTCCGCCGCATTCAGCACCACCTTGCCCGAGCCCTGCACCGCGCCCAGCGCGCCGCTGCCGGCACCGGACAGCCGCAGCGAATGCGGCGGATCGAGCTCGGACAATGCAACCTCGGCACGCAGCCGCGCCTTCACCACGCCGACGCCGAGCGTCACGTCGGCGCGATAACGATTTTTCGCAGTCGCAGTCAATTCGTGACAGCCCGGCACGATTTTCTTCAGCACTGCCGGATCGAGCAGCGCACGGAACACCGTCTCTGGTGGCGCGCCAATGTCGATCGTTCCCGACATCGCCAGTGCACGGCCCGGGCGCTTCGCGGATTCGGCGGCGCCCGCAGCGGCCGCTGTCGGCTGCGCGTTCGCCGGCGCCGGATCCGGCATGCCGAGCAGCTGCATCACGCGCGACGGCGTCAGCGGCAACGTAATCTGCGCCGCATCGGCGGCATCGCCGAGCGCATCCGCGACCGCATTCGCGATCGCCACCGGCGTGCTCATCATGTTGCTCTCACCCAGCCCTTTCGCGCCCAGCGGCGTGAACGGACTCGGCGTCTCGCGGTGCAGAATCAGCGGTTCCGGCACTTCCATCGCGGTCGGCAGCAGATAGTCGGCGAACGTGCCCGACAGGAAACTGCCGTCGTCGCCGTACGTGAATTCCTCGAGCAGCGCGGAGCCCAGGCCCTGCGCGAACGCGCCGCGCACCTGGCCTTCCGCGAGCGCCGGGTTGAGCAGCTTGCCGGCATCGTGCGCGGTCACGTAGCGGTCGATGCGCATCCGGCCGGTGACGCGGTCGATCTCGACGGCGCAGATATCGAATGCGAAGCCGTAGCATAGCGACGTGTTGACGCGGTCCTGCGCGTCCGGCGCCGCCAGCGGCTGCGGCGTCCATAGCGCGGTCTCGCGCAATGCCGGCGGCATGCCGTCGGGCAGCTGTCCCGGCGACCAATGCGTGCCGCCGGCGAGGCGATGGAACGCGATGCCGTTTTCCGGCTGCGTGCGCGGAAACACCTTGCCGCCGGCAAACTCGATCAGGCTCGGATCGACGCCGAACTGCGCCGCGGCGATGCGCGCCAGCCGCTCGCGCAAGCGCGTCGCGGCGAGATGCGCGGTACCGGCGGTGGCGCCGGCGAAGCGGCTGGAATAATTGCCGGCGGCGATCGACCACGCGTCCTTCTGCGTATCGAGCTCGGTGTTGACCGCGACCTGCTGCGGCGCGATGCCGAGCGCGTCTGCCACCACCTGCGCCACCGCGGTCGCGTGGCCCTGCCCCTGCGGCGTCGAATCGAGCACCACGCTGACGCTGCCGAGCGCATCGACGTTGACCGTCGCGCTCGCGATGGCGCCGTTCTTGGGACCCGCCTTGGCGCGCTGGGCCGGCGTCAGCGCGGTCGTGATGTAGCCCATGTTCGAGATCGACGGCTCGACGATCGCCGCGAAGCCGATGCCGTAGAGCCGGCCCTCGGCACGTGCCGCGTCGCGCCGGCGCTGCAGCTCCGCCAGCCCGCCGTCGCGCAGCGCCAGCTCCAGCAGCGCCGCGTAATCGCCGGAATCGAGCAGCGCGCCGGCCGGCGCGTGATACGGAAACGCACCCGCCGGCACGAAGTTGCGGCGATAGACGTCGATCGGATCGAGCTTGAGTTCGACGGCGATGCGCTGCATCAGCCGCTCCAGCGCGAAATACACCTGCGGGCCGCCGAAGCCGCGCATCAGTCCCGCCGGCGTCTTGTTGGTCAGCACCACGCGATTGCGCACCGCGAGGTGGCGCACCGCGTAGGCACCGGTGAGCACGCCGTGCATGCGGTAGAACGTCGCCGGCTCCGGCGCGCGCAGATAGGCACCGCAGTCGTCGAGCTGATCGTAGCGCAGCGCGGCGATCGTGCCGTCGTTTTCGACCACGGCCTCGATCGTGGTCACACGGTTGGTCGCCGACGTCGCCGCCACCAGGTGTTCTAGGCGGTCCTCGACCCATTTCACCGGTGCCCGCGCCTTGCGCGCCGCCAGGCACATCAGCACGATGTACTGGAACACCGCCTGCTTCGAGCCGAAGCTGCCGCCCGAATCGCGCGGCGTGCGCAGCCGCAGCTTCGAGCCCGCAATCCCGAGCGCCAGCGCCATCACCGGATGCAGCGCGAACGGCCCCTGGAAATTCGAGAACACGTCGTAGGCGCCGGCGTCCGGCTGATGCTCCGCGACCACGACGTAGCACTCGATCGGCATGCCGGCGTTGCGCGGATAACGTACTTTCAGCTGCACGCGATGCGCTGCCGCGGCGAACGCGGCATCAGGATCGCCGTACGCAAAGTGCCGGTCGCTGACGACGTTGGAGCCGACCGGCTCATGCAGCAGCGGCGCGCCGGACTCCGCGGCCTGCTCCGGATCGACCGTCGCCGGCAGCGGCCGGTATTCGGCACGGATCAGGTCGAGCGCGTCCTCGGCAACGTAGCGGTCATCCGCGACCACCACCGCGACCGGTTCGCCGACGTAGCGCACGCGGTCGATCGCCAGGCACCAGTGCTCCATCGGCTGTCGCACGCCGACGACGAACGGCTTCGCCCACGCCTTCACGTCGGCGCCGCTCAGCACCGCGCGCACGCCGGGAAGCGCGAGCGCCGCCGTCGCGTCGATTGCAACCAGCTCCGCGTGCGCGTGCGGCGAACGCAGGATCGCCGCCGCCAACGTGCCTGGCTTGACGCCGGCGTCGTCGGCGTAGTGCCCGCGGCCGGACAGCAGCGCGGCATCCTCGATGCGCTCGATCGAGCGTCCGACCCACGAACTTGCCGTGTCTGAAGCTGAGGTCACTTTGAAGTCTATGCGTCGAGTCTCGAAATAAGGGATTAGGGATTAGCCAGGGATTTGGGATTTGGGATTGGCGATTCGTGAAGATTGCGGCGCGCTGCGCGCGCCGGTAACTTAAACCAA
>JBDZVW010000052.1:0-11815 GCA_040255885.1 Betaproteobacteria bacterium | reverse complement strand
CCTATCCGGCGCACGTGATCCTGCGCTACGAGATCGAGCGCGCGCTGATCGAAGGTGACATCGAAGCCGACGACATCCCGGCGTTGTGGGATGAAAAAATGCAGACGCTGCTGGGACTCGACACGCGCGGCAATTACCGGGACGGCTGCATGCAGGATGTGCACTGGACCGACGGCGCGTTCGGCTATTTTCCGAGCTACACGCTGGGCGCGATGTACGCGGCGCAATGGTTTGCCGCGATGCGGCACGCAACAACGGATCTCGATGCGCGTGTCGCGGCCGGCGATCTGGCGTCGGTGTTCGAGTGGCTGCGCGACAACATCTGGTCGCAGGCGAGCCGCTGGGAGACGCCGGAGCTGGTACGTAGGGCCAGCGGCGAAGCGCTGAATCCGGCGCATTTGCGCAAGCATCTGGAGTTGCGCTATCTCGGCGGAACCGGCGTGCGGGATGGAGAAGGATCATGAAAAGAATCGTCATCGAGTCGGCTCCAACACGGTTTGGTACCAACTATCCGATGCCTTATGACGAACCGTGCCGCAGTCGTCGGCGCTGGCAGCTGGGCGATGCCGCGGGGCTGACGCAGTTCGGTGTCAATCTGCTGCGGTTGCCCGCCGGGGCATGGTCGAGCCAGCGCCATTGGCACAGCGGCGAGGACGAATTCGTCTATGTGCTGGAAGGCGAAGTCGTGATGGTTACCGACGGCGGCGAGGAAATTCTGCGGACCGGCGATTGCGCCGGCTTCGGGGCGGGCGATCCGGACGGCCATCACCTGCAGAACCGCAGCGCGCAGGAGGCAGTCATTCTGGAGATCGGCGCGCGTCTGGACAGCGATGCCGCGTATTACCCGGATATCGACCTGGAACGCCGCAACAAATCCGAAGGCTATTTTCACAAGGACGGAACGCCGTACGGGGCGCGGGATCGCGACAAGCCGTAGATCAGGTGCCGGTGTTCGACTGGCTGCGCGGCAACATCTGGTCGCAGGCGAGCCGCGCCAGCGGTGAAGCGCCGAATCCGGCGCATTTGCGCGAGCATTTGGAAAGGCGCTATCTCGGGAACGTTGAACGGGAACGATTGAGCGATATATTGGCGCCGTCTACCACCCCGCCCGCCTTCGCGGGCCCCCCTCCTTAAAAACAGGAGGGGAAAACTTCGCGGCTTGGCATCCATAGTGCCGGTATCAGCATCTCGATCATGCCACCCACGTCAGCAGTACGGCGTAGTGAATGACATACGGATTTTCCCCTCCTGTTTTTAAGGAGGGGAAGGAGCGAAGCGGGAGGGGTGGTAACGGCCCGAAGAAGAAGCGACCATCTGTCGATGTCGCAGGAGCTTGCAATCTTCGCCTTCTGGTGACAAGTTAACGGCTGCGATAATGATTATCGCGCTGCTGGCGATGCTCGCGTTGCGTACATTACAAGATCGGCCGGTACTGTAGCCGGCGCCGACGAAACATGAATCGAACGAACCAGAGGTCCGCATGCAACAGCCTGCTACTGACACGACCGGCGATCCGCGCAGTCTGCCGCTGATTCAGCAGCTGATCCGCTTCGACACCACGAGCCGGCTGTCCAATCTCGAGCTGATCGACTGGGTGCGGGAATACCTGAAAGGCCACGGCGTCGATTGCCGGCTGACGCATGACGATGGCAAGGCCAAGGCCAACCTGTTCGCGACCATTGGCGATCCGGCTCGGCCCGGCGTGGTGCTGTCGGGCCATACCGACGTGGTGCCGGTGGACGGCCAGGAATGGACGGTTGATCCGTATGCCGGTGTGGTGAAGGACGGGCGGCTGTTCGGACGCGGCTCGGCCGACATGAAATCGTTTCTCGGCGTCGTGCTCGCCGCCGTGCCGCAGATGGTGGCGGCGCCGCTGCACAGTCCGATTCATCTTGCATTTTCATACGACGAGGAAGTGGGGTGCATCGGCGTCGGACGCATGATCCGCGACATGCAGGACATCGGTGTCGCGCCCGGCATCTGCATCGTCGGCGAACCGACCGGCATGGACGTGGTGACCGGGCACAAGGGCAAGCTCGCGCTGCGCGCCCACATTGCCGGCCGCGAAGCGCATTCGTCGCTGGCGCCGTACGCGGTCAACGCGGTCGAGTATGCGGCGGAGATGGTGGTGTGGCTGCGACGCATGCAGCAGCAGCGCGCGCAGAACGGCCCGTTCAATCACGAGTACGATCCGCCTTACACCACGATCCATACCGGCGTGCTGAATGGCGGCACCGCGCTCAACATCGTGCCGAAGGAATGTCATTTCGATTTCGAGTTTCGCAACATTCCGGAGGACGATCCGCATCCGCTGTTTCATCAGCTCGAAGAATATTGCGCGCGCGAGCTGCTGCCGCAGATGCAGCGCGTGGCGCCGGAGAGCGGCATCCGTTTCGAAACCGAATCCGACAATCCCGGCCTGCATACTGCGGAAACGGCGGAGGTGGTCGGCTACGTCGAGCGCCTGGCGGCCGGCAAGCACGGCGGCAAGGTTGCATTCGGCTCCGAGGCGGGGCAGTTTCAGCGTGCCGGTTTCGCCGCCGTGATCTGCGGTCCGGGTTCGATCACCGACGCGCACCGGCCGGACGAGTTCATTACCTTCGAGCAGATTCGCAAGGCGGAGGCGTTCATCTCCCGTGTCGTGGCCGATGCGGCGAAAGGCTCATGAGCGCGTTGCTCAGCCCGGTCAAGCGTTTTTCCAGTAAAACACGACGTTGACGCTGCCGCTATTCCCGACGGCAAACGCCTTAGTCTGCTTCATGCCGTTGATTTCCGCGGTCGCGTGGTAGCGGCCGGCCGGCAGCTTTGCGTAGAACAGCGGGCCGGCTTCGCCGTTCATCAGCACCGTGTTGCCTTTTGATCCGGTGACGGTCAGCTTGACGCCCGCCAGGTAGGCGCTGCGCTGGCCGGCGGCGAACGTCATGTGTACGTTGTAGTCCCGGCCCTGCGCCTTGATCGCCATCTCCTCGTCCTTGCCGACGCCGCCGTTCAGGTAGCGGATGCCGTTGTAGGTCTGGACCATCGGGGCGCCGGTGATGTCGGCGGCGAACGCCGGCAGGATGAAAGTCGCGATGCCGGCTGCCATCAGCGCTGCGGCGGCGGCATTGGCGATTCCTGATGCATGATTTTTCATGAAGATGGCTCCTTTCGCCTCGGTCCGATATATCCGGATTGGACCGGCAGCGGGGTGCGGTGTTCCACCGCAAGGCTTTTCCGGCGGCCGCCTCGTGAAGCGAGTTTGATGCTAAAATCAACCCTTTAGCCTCATATCGGGGAACTCCATGTATTCGCTCGAAGATATGATCGAGGGCTTTGATCCTGAATTGTGGGAGGCCATCGAAAAAGAATACCGGCGTCAGGAAGATCACATCGAATTGATCGCGTCGGAGAACTACGCCAGCCCGCGCGTGTTGCAGGCGCAGGGCTCGGTGCTGACCAACAAGTATGCCGAAGGTTACCCGGGCAAGCGTTATTACGGTGGCTGCGAATACGTGGATATCGCGGAACGGCTCGCGATCGACCGCGCGAAATCGCTGTTCGGCGCCGAATATGCGAACGTGCAACCGCATTCCGGCGCACAGGCGAACCTGGCGGTGTATACGGCGCTGCTGAAACCCGGTGACACGATACTCGGACTGTCGCTCGCGCATGGCGGCCATCTGACCCACGGATCGCCGGCCAATGCCAGCGGCAAGCTTTATCATGCCGTGTCGTACGGGCTCGATCCGAAGACCGAGGAAATCGATTACGATGCGCTGGCGGATCTGGCCGAAGAGCACCGGCCGAAAATGATCGTGTCCGGCGCATCCGCCTATTCGCTGGTGTTCGACTGGAAGCGGTTGCGCGAGATCGCGGACAGCGTCGGTGCGTATCTGATGGCCGACGTTGCACACTATGCCGGCATGATCGCCGCCGGTCTCTATCCCAGCCCGGTCGGCATTGCCGATGTGGTGACCACCACCACGCACAAGACGCTGCGCGGTCCGCGCGGCGGCATGATCCTGGCTGACGCGAAATTCGAGAAACAGCTCAATTCGGCGATCTTCCCCGGCACCCAGGGCGGCCCGCTGATGCACATCATCGCCGCCAAGGCGGTGGCGCTGAAGGAAGCGTCGACGCGCGAGTTCCGTACCTACCAGGAACGCGTGATGAACAATGCGCGCGTGATGGCCAAGGTGCTGCAGGAACGCGGGTTGCGCATCGTGTCCGGGCGTACCGAATGCCATCTGTTCCTGGTCGACCTGCGGCCGATGAACATCACCGGCAAGCACGCCGAGGACATCCTCGGACGCGCGCACATGACGGTCAACAAGAACGCGATTCCGAACGATCCCGAAAAGCCGACCATCACCAGCGGCATCCGCATCGGCACGCCGGCGATGACGACGCGCGGCTTCACCGAAATCGAAGCCGAGCAAGTCGCCAACCTCATCGCCGACGTGCTCGAAGCGCCGGAAGACGAAGCGGTGGGCCGGCGCGTTGCCGACGAAGTGAAGGCGCTGTGCGCAAAGTTCCAGGTCTACGGATAACAGCAGGATTGAGGATTGAGTTATCAGGATTGAGGGAAAGCATCCGGCGCGCTTGGCGCGCCACATTAATCGCTCGATCCTCAATCCTCGATCCTCGATCCTGAAGTCATGAAGTGTCCGTTCTGCAAGGCCGGCGACACCCAGGTGCTCGACTCGCGCGAGAGCGATGATGGCGCGAGCATCCGCCGCCGCCGCCGCTGCGCCGCGTGCAACAAGCGTTTCACCACCTACGAGACGGTCGAGTTGCGCATGCCG
Source organism: Betaproteobacteria bacterium (assembly GCA_040255885.1). Lineage (GTDB taxonomy): Bacteria > Pseudomonadota > Gammaproteobacteria > Burkholderiales > JBDZVW01 > JBDZVW01. The sequence continues at coordinate 7,031 of JBDZVW010000052.1, read as the reverse complement.
CAGGTGGTCAAGCAGGACGGCACCCGCACCGAGTTCGATCTCGACAAATTGCGCACCGGATTCATGCGCGCGCTGCACAAGCGCCCGGTGCCGACCTCCGGCGTGGACGATGCGGTGGCAACCATCGTGCAGCAGGTGCTGGAACTGGGCGTGCGCGAAATTCCGTCGCGCCGGCTAGGCGAACTGGTGATGAAGGAACTCTACCGGCTCGATCAGGTGGCCTACATTCGCTTCGCGTCGGTCTACCGCAGCTTCCAGGACGTCGAGGATTTCCAGGATGCGATCAAGGAAGTGCGGCGGCCGGGGAGCGGAAAGAAATGAGTGGGAACGATTTGAACCGCCAAGACGCCAAGCGCGCCAAGAAAGAAAAATCAACTGCAACCGCAGAGGCGCAGAGGCGCAGAGGGCACGCGGAGAAAAACAAAACTAAAATCGTAATGAGGTGTTTCTTGGCGCCTTCGCATTTGCGGTTATCGCTTTTTCCTGCGCTTCCTCCGCGTCTCTGCGCCTCTGCGGTTATCACCTTTGTTCTTGCTCTTCCTTGGCGCTCCTGGCGACTTGGCGGTTGACCGATGGCTGACGCAATCGATTACGCTCCGATGGCGCGCGCGCTGCGGCTGGCGGAACACGGCCTGTTCACGACGACGCCCAATCCGCGCGTCGGTTGCGTGATCGTGCGCGATGGCGCGGTGGTCGGCGAAGGCTGGCACGAGAAGGCCGGCGGTCCGCATGCCGAAGTGATGGCGTTGCACGAGGCCGGTGCGCGGGCGCGCGACGCCACCGCCTATGTATCGCTCGAGCCATGCAATCATCACGGCCGCACGCCGCCTTGCAGCGAAGCACTGATCGGTGCCGGCGTCGGGCGCGTGGTTGCCGCGATGGTCGATCCGAATCCGCTGACCAGCGGCAAGGGGCTGGCGCGGCTGAAGCAGGCCGGTATCGAAGTCGAGATCGGCGTCCTTGAAGACGCGGCGCGCGAGCTCAACATCGGATTCATCGCGCGCATGACGCGCGGACGGCCGTGGGTGCGGATGAAAATGGCCGCCAGTCTCGACGGCCGCACCGCGCTCGCCGACGGCCGCAGCCGGTGGATCACCGGCGAGGCGGCGCGCCGCGACGGCCACCGCTGGCGTGCACGTGCGTGCGCGATCGTGACCGGCGTCAGCACCGTGCGCCATGATGATCCGCAGCTGACCGTGCGCGACGTCGCGACCAGCCGCCAGCCGCGGCGCGTGGTGGTGGACAGCAAGCTGCGTGTCGCGCCGCAAGCGAAGGTATTCAGCGGCGGCGGCACGCTGGTGGCGTGTGCGGTAAACGATGAAGAAAAGATTGCGCGGCTGGAAGCGGCCGGCGCCGAAGTGGTCGTGATGCCCGACGCCAACGGCCGCGTCGATCTCGAGGCGCTGCTGCGCGAACTGGCGCGGCGCGGCATGAACGAAATTCACGTCGAGGCCGGCCGCCGGCTCAGCGGCGCGCTGATCGCGGCCGGCCTGATCGACGAACTGCTGGTTTATCTCGCGCCCAGTCTTCTCGGCGACAATGCGCGTGGCATGTTCGATCTGCCCGGGTTGAACGATCTCGCGGACAAAAGGGAACTCGTGTTGCGCGACGTGCGGACGGTGGGCGAGGATTTGCGTTTGCTGGCAAGATTCAAATAATGTTTACCGGAATCATCGAAGCGGTCGGCAGCATCGCTGCAGCGACGCCGAGTGGCGACGGCATGCGGCTGGTCGTGCATCCCGGCGCACTCGACATCGCGGACATCGCCATCGGCGACAGCATTGCCGTCAACGGCGCGTGCCTGACGGCGGTCGCGCTCGGCGACGGCAACATTGAATTCGACGTATCGGCGGAAACGCTGGCCTGCACCGCAGGCTTCGCGCAGGGCGCGGCGGTGAACCTGGAAAAGGCGCTGCGCTTCGGCGATCGGCTCGACGGTCACCTGGTGAGCGGGCACGTCGACGGCGTCGCGACAGTGACGCGCGTCGAGCGCGACGGCGACAACCGGCGGCTGACGATCGCGGTGCCGCAGACGCTGGCGCGCTACATCGCGCGCAAGGGCTCGGTCACCGTCGACGGCGTGAGCCTCACCGTGAACCGGGCCGCCGGCAACGAGTTCGACGTGAACCTGATTCCGCATACGCTGACCGCGACGCGATTCGGCGATCTGGCGGCGGGCGCGCGCGTCAATCTGGAAGTGGACCTGCTGGCGCGCTACGTCGAGCGCCTCACGCAAACGGAGACGCAACGATGAAAGTCAGCCCGATCGAGGACATCATTGCCGACGTCAAGGCCGGCAGGATGGTGGTTCTGGTCGACGAGGAAGACCGCGAGAACGAGGGTGACCTGGTGATGGCGGCAGAGTTCGTGACACCGGCCGCGATCAACTTCATGGCGCGCAACGGACGCGGGCTGGTGTGCCTGACGCTAACCGAGGCGCGTTGCCGGCAGCTCAATCTGCCGCTGATGGTGGCGCACAACCGCTCGCCGCTCGGCACCAATTTCACGGTGTCGATCGAAGCTGCCGAAGGCGTGACCACCGGAATTTCGGCGGCCGACCGTGCGCATACGGTGCGCGCCGCGATCCGTCCCGACGCCAGTCCGCAGGACCTGGTGCAGCCGGGGCACATTTTTCCGCTGATGGCGCAGCCCGGCGGCGTGCTGGCGCGCGCCGGACACACCGAGGCCGGCTGCGACCTGGCACAGCTGGCGGGGCTGGCGCCGGCCGCCGTGATCTGCGAAATCATGAAGGATGACGGCGAAATGGCGCGGCTGCCCGACCTGATCGATTTCGCGAGCGATCACGAACTGAAAATCGGCACCATCGCCAGCCTCATCGAGTATCGCTCGCGCACCGAATCGCTGGTGACGCGCGTCGCGGAACGCGAACTCGAAACCATGCACGGCCCGTTCCGCCTGGTTGCGTACCGCGACAAGACCACTGATGCGGTGCATCTGGCGCTGGTCAAGGGTGAAATCGGACGCGATACGGAAACGCTGGTGCGCGTGCATGAGCCATTTTCCGCAATGGACGTGCTCGATGCCGGCAGCAAGCGGCATTCGTGGAATCTGAACGAGGCGCTGGCAACGGTCAGCAAGGCCGGCCGCGGTGTGATCGTGCTGCTGCACCGGCCGGAGAACGCGCACGAGTTACTGGAGCGGGTGCAGCCGGCCACCGGCGAGCCGCGGCGCGAGAAGATCGCGCTGCGCAACTACGGCATCGGCGCGCAGATTCTGAAGGATCTCGGCGTGACCCGCATGCGGCTGCTCGCGGTACCGCGTAAAATGCCGAGCATGACGGGTTTCGATCTCGAAGTGAGCGGTTATCTGCAGCCCGGCGACCCGCTTCCGCGTTGAATTTTATTTCCGATCGACATGGCTTATCACAAGAACATTACCGAATTCGAACCGAATACCGACGGCGTCGGCCTGCGCATCGGCGTCGTCGTGAGCCGCTTCAACAGCGAAGTGGGTGACGGGCTGATGCACAGCTGCCTGCCCGAACTGCTGAAGCTGGGCGTGCGCGAGGCCGACGTGCTGATCGTGTCGGTGCCCGGCGCGCTGGAAATTCCGCTGGCGCTGCAGAAGCTCGCGCAAAGCGGCCGCTTCGACGCATTGATTGCACTCGGCGCGGTGATCCGCGGCGAGACCTACCATTTCGAAATCGTGTCGAACGAATCTGCGGGCGGCGTTACCTCGGTACAGCTCGACACCGGCGTGCCGATTGCGAACGCGATCCTGACTGCGAATACCGACGAGCAGGCGGCCGCGCGCATGGGCGTGAAGGGCGCGGAGGCGGCGCGCGTCGCGGTGGAGATGGCCAACCTCGTGAAGCGCATCGAGGTTGCGTACAAATGAACGCGGTGCGTGACGCCGCCGCGCGCACGGCGGCGCCGGCGCGGAGTGCGCGCCGGCGCGCACGCGAGTTTGCGTTGCAGGGCATTTATCAATGGCAGCTTGCCGGCAACGAGCCGGCCGCGATCATTCAGCATCTGAGTGAAGTCGAAGGCTTCGGCAAGGCCGACGCGAAATATTTCACCGGGCTGGTGCGGGAAACGGTTGTCCATGCGCATGATCTGGATCAGACGCTGGCGCCGTTGCTCGACCGCACGCTGGCCGAATTGTCGCCCGTGGAGCATGCGGTGCTGCTGATCGCGGCGTTCGAGTTCGCGCATCGTCCTGAAGTGCCGTATCGCGTCGTGATCAACGAGGCGGTCGAGCTGGCGAAAACATACGGCGGCGCCGACGGTCACAAGTACGTGAACGGCGTGCTCGACCGGCTCGCGGCGCAGTTGCGCCCCGTCGAAACCGGCGCCCGCTGAACGCGTGGCCGGAGAAAATCGTCGCATGGACGAACGCATCAAAAAACGCATCGTCATGTTTTACCTCGGCGGTGCGGTCAACCTGGCGGCGGGCCTTTATCTGCTGCTGTTCGGGCAGTCGCTGCTGCCGGGCAGACAGGCGCTGTGGCTCGGAATCGTGTTTCTGGTGTTTGCCGCAATTGATTTTTATTTTCCCGCCGTGCTGAAAAAACGCGCCGCAGCCGCACGCGACGGCACGGGTACGCCGCCGCCATCAAAATCCTGACACGCCGCCGCAGACAATGCCGCGTCCGAAACGCTCCGAATTCGCATTGATCGCGCGCCATTTCACCCATCCGGCGCCGCATGCCGTGCTCGGCGTGGGCGACGACGCGGCGCTGCTGCGGCCGACGAAAGGCATGGAGCTGGCAGTGTCGGCCGACATGCTGGTCGCCGGGCAGCATTTCTATCATGATGCCGACGCGGCGGGGCTGGGGCACAAAGCGCTCGCGGTCAATCTCTCCGACATGGCGGCGATGGGCGCGAAGCCGCGCTGGGTGCTGTTGTCGCTGGCGCTGCCGGCGATCGACGAGTGCTGGATCGCGCGCTTCGCACGCGGCTTCATGCGGCTGGCACGGACGTTCGACGTCGATCTGGTCGGCGGCGACACCACGCGCGGCCCGCTGACGATCAGCGTGCAGATCATCGGCGAAGTGCCGGCCGGCCGCGCGCTGCGGCGTGATGGTGCCGGCGTCGGCGATGACATCTGGGTTTCAGGCGAACTGGGCGACGCCGCGCTGGCGGTGGCGGCGGGCCATGGGCGCGTGCGTCTGAATGATGCCGAGCGCAAGTCCTGCGCCCGCCGCCTTGAGCGGCCGGCGCCGCGCATCGACCTCGGTATTGCGCTGCGCGGCGTCGCGACTGCTGCGATCGACGTCTCGGACGGGCTGGTCGCCGATCTCGGCCATATCGCCGAGCGCTCCGAGATGTCGGCGGTTGTTGACTTTGCCCGGCTGCCGCGCTCGCGCACGATGGCGCGGCATCTCGCGAACGCCGCGGCGCGCAATGCGCTGCTCGCCGGAGGCGACGATTACGAACTGTGTTTTACCGCGTCCGCTGCACGCCGCCGCGCGGTGAGCGGCGCCGGACGCCGTTCCGGCATCGCGGTGACACGCATCGGACACATTGCGGCGGCGGCTCGCGGCGGCCGTGTGACGGTGCTGGATCATGAGCGGCCGCTCCAGCTTCAGCGCGGCGGTTTCGATCATTTCGGATAGAATCTGGCGCCGGTTTCGATGCGCTGCTATCATGACGGATGACGACATCGAATGGGGAAGGTTCGCATGTCACGATACGTTCGTGCGCTGCCGGCAATGCCGATTGAATGCGGCATGATGTATGGCGCTGGCATGTTCGGATTCGAAACCGTGTGCCAGGCTGAGCGATGATCCGGCCGACGTGGCGCTTTCTGTTCGGCCATCCCGCCCATTTCATCGCGCTCGGTTTCGGCAGCGGCCTGTCGCCGGTGGCGCCCGGCACCGCCGGCTCGCTGCTGGCACTGGTGCTGTTCCGTTTGAGCCAGCCGTGGTCCACCGCGCCGTACATCCCGCTGGTGCTGGCGGCGCTGTTCGTCATCGGCACCTGGCTGTGCGCGGTGACCGGCCGCGGGCTGGGCGTAACCGATCATGGTGCGATGGTGTGGGACGAAATGGTGGCGATGTGGCTGGTGCTGTTCTTCACGCCGCCGACGCTGCTGTGGCAGGCGTTCGCGTTTTTGCTGTTCCGGATTTTCGACATCGCGAAACCGCCGCCGATCCGCTATTTCGACGCGACGCTGAAGACCGGGTTCGGCGTCATGTTCGATGATCTGATCGCCGCGGCCTATGCGCTGGCCGTGGTGCTGATCGGACAACTGTTTATCAGCGGTGTAAACGCATGATGGATCAGCAGCTTCATGAACTGGCGCGGCGGGTCGGCGAGGGGCTGACGGCGCGCGGGCTGATGCTGGCGACGGCGGAATCCTGCACCGGGGGCGGCGTGGGCGCGGCAGTCACCGCGATTGCCGGCAGCTCGGGCTGGTACGAGCGCGGATTCGTCACCTACACCTATATCTCGAAGCGTGAAATGCTGGGCGTCCGGCCGGAGACGCTGGAGCGCCACGGCGCGGTATCGGAGCAGACCGTGCGCGAGATGGCGGCCGGCGCGCTGGCGGCCAGCCATGCCCAGGTGGCGGTGGCGGTCAGTGGCACCGCCGGTCCGGGGGGTGGCACGCCGGACAAGCCGGTCGGCACCGTGTGTTTCGGCTGGGCCATCAAAAACGGCGAGCTGCGCGTCGAGACCCGTCATTTTGACGGTGATCGCGAGGCAGTGCGGCGGCAATCGGTGGCGCGCGCGCTGGCCGGCATCCTGGAACTGCTCGAAGCCGGCAATCTTCCCTGAGACCGTCGGACGGCTTCGCCGCACGATGGTCTTTGTGCCATAATTTCAGTTCTATTCAAGGGACCCATACTATGGACGAAAACCGCAACAAGGCTCTCCAGGCGGCACTTTCCCAGATCGAAAAACAGTTCGGAAAGGGCTCCATCATGCGCCTGGGCGAGTCCGACCGGACCAAGGATATCGACGTGGTGTCGACCGGCTCGCTGGGGCTCGACATCGCGCTCGGTGTCGGCGGGCTGCCGCGCGGCCGCGTCGTCGAGATCTACGGTCCGGAATCGTCGGGCAAGACCA
>JBDZVW010000367.1:0-3039 GCA_040255885.1 Betaproteobacteria bacterium | reverse complement strand
GGAAAATTCGCGTGGCATGCACCTGATATATTTTCTCCTCCTGTTTTTAAGGAGGGGAGGGAGCGAAGCGGAAGGGGTGGTCGCGGCCTGCGATGCTTTCGTCAGGCAGGTTCCCTGTTCTTCTTTTTCTCACCTTCGTTCGCCGCCTGCTTGAGATCGTCATCGGACAGTAGCGCCGTATCCGGGTCTCCGACGGCATGGGAAGCAGGGGCGAACCGCAGCTGCATCATGTACGGCGTCGGCTCCCTGCGCCGGTAATCGGCAAATTCCTTTGCGTAATAACGCCGTGCCTGGTCGACGCTCTTCACGTCCGTGACGATATCATGCATCAGGTTCAGCGCCAGGCAATTGGCTTCCTCATCGTGACAGCGGGCGGACACTTCGCCGGCGGTGCGCTCGACGACGACGCTGCCGTCGAACTGCGCGAGCGGCGTAAATTTTTCAGCCGGCACCCGGTAATCGATAAAGCTCTCGACCGAATCGACATGTGGCGCCGGGAAGTTATGCCGGTAAAACGCCTTCGATGCAACGATCCGTTTCCATACGCCGCGCTGGTGCCACGTCAACTGCGTCGCCGTCGCTTCGTCGGGTTCGCCGTACTTGTCGATGACGAGCTCGGCGGGCTGGCGTGATTCCTCCGGCCAGTCCGCGATGTACTCCCGTGCGCTCATGATCCGTCTCCGATCGTGATCGTTGGAGGTTCCTGCCTCACGCGTGTGCATGCGTCTCGCTGAACAGCCGCAGCATTTCGCGGTTGAACGCCGGGATGTCATCCGGCTTGCGGCTGCTCACCAGATTGCCGTCGACGACGACTTCCTCGTCGCACCATTCCGCACCGGCGTTCGTCAGATCGGTCTTCAGTGACGGCCACGATGCGATGCGACGGCCGCGCGCGGCGCCGGCCTCGATGATGGTCCACGGGCCATGACAGATGGCGGCAACCGGTTTGCCAGCGTCGAAAAATGCCTTCACGAACGCGACCGCCTTCGGCTGCATCCGCAGCTTGTCCGGATTCATTACACCGCCTGGCAGCAGCAATGCGTCAAAGTCGTCCGGCTTCGCCCGGTCGAGCCCAATATCGACTGCAAAATCATCGCCCCATTCAGTATGTTTCCAGCCGCGCACTTTCTTGTCCTGCGGTGACACGATGCGCGTGTCTGCTCCCGCATCATCGAGTGCCGCGCGCGGTTCGACGAGCTCGCTCTGCTCGAACCCGTTTTCGACCAGTATGGCTACTGCCAGTCCGTCAAGCCTTGCGTTTGCCATGAACGACTTCTCCTTGAAACGGTTATCATCCGGTGACACTCGCGATTTACCCGCCCGAAAAATCGGGTAACGCAGTGTCCCCACGCCACACTGGATCAAGCGTACGCCGGGACGGACGACAGGTCGGTACGGTGTCTCACACAAGCATCGCCTGTGCCGTGTTTCAAGGTTGACGCTGTCAAATAACGGGGGTTAAGCTACGGCGGGCTACGGAGAAGTAAATAATAAGACGAAAATACGCGCCTGTTTGCAGTGGTCATTATCCAAGGAGGATGTCAATGAACAAGAAAATTGTTTTCTGCGTTGCGTTGCTTGCACTCTCGTTGTCGTGCGTGATGGCGTCGCCGGCATTCGCCGGCAAGGCCGACGATACGCTGGTGGTCGCGTGGCCGAAGGAAGTTCCGAACATCGACGCCTATTTCTCGGACGTCATCCGCGAAGGCGTGGTGCTCAATTACTACATCTGGGACACGCTGGTTTATCGCGATCCGAAAACGAACAAGTATGTGCCGCTGCTCGCGACATCGTGGAAATACGAAAATCCGACCACGATCGATTTCGATCTGCGCCACGACGTGAAATTCCAGAACGGCCAGCCGTTCACGGCCGACGACGTGGTGTACACGATCAACTGGGCAATCAATCCGGACAGCCACGTGGCGCTGCCGAGTTATGTGGACTGGATAGAGAAGGCCGAGAAGCTGGGAAAGTACAAAGTCCGCATCATTACGAAGCACCCGTTTCCGCCGGCGCTTGAGTTCCTGGCCGACGTCATTCCGATCTATCCGCACGAATACCATGCAAAGGTGGGGCCGCAGGGGTTCGCGCTGCACCCGATCGGGACCGGGCCGTACAAGGTGACCAAGGTCATTCCGGGCAAGGAAGTCGATCTGGCGAAAAATGACGATTATTTCAGCGACAGCCCGAAGGGCAAGCCGCACATCGGCAAGATCGTGATGCGCGTGATACCGGACAAGAGCACGCAAATCGCCGACCTGATATCGGGACAGGTGGACTGGATCTACCAGGTGCCGATCGATCAGGCAGAGAAGCTCAAGACCATCCCGAACGTCACGGTCAAGACCGCGGGCGCTTTCCGCTTCGGCTATCTGACGATGGACGCCGCGGGCCGCAGCGGCAAGGATAATCCGTTCACCAAGCTCAAGGTGCGCCAGGCGGTGGCCTATGCGATCGACCGCCAGGCGATCGTCGACAGCCTGGTCAAGGGCGTGTCGAAAGTGATCAACTCGGTGTGTTCGCCGATGCAGGTCGGCTGCACCGGGGATGTGACGAAGTATCACTACGATCCGGCGAAAGCGAAAAAGCTGCTGGCCGAGGCCGGTTATCCGCACGGTTTCACGACCGAGTTCTATGCCTATCGCCAGCCGGAGTATGCGCAGGCGATGATGGGCTATCTGAGCGCAGTCGGCATCAATACCAAGTTCCAGCAACTGCAGTATTCGGCGTTGCGCGACAAGATACGCTCCGGCAAAGTGCCGTTCGCGTTCATGACCTGGGGCTCGAACTCGATCGGTGACATTTCGGCGAGCACCAGTGCGTTCTTCGAAGGCGAACCGGACGACATGTCGCGCGATCCGAAAGTCGAGGCGTTGCTGAAGCAGGCCGACGGCACCATCGACAAGACCCAGCGTGCGGCGCTCTACAAGCAGGCATTGGAACGCATCGCGCAGCAGGCGTACTGGGTGCCGCTGTTCACGTACAGCATCAACTACGCGTTCAGCAAGGATCTCGACTGGACGCCGACCAACGACG
>JBDZVW010000366.1:0-3039 GCA_040255885.1 Betaproteobacteria bacterium | reverse complement strand
TCGCGTTTTCCGGAACTGGGCGTGATCTGCGACGACGCGCTCGATCCGTTCACCACGCATGGCCAGGATGGCCTGATCGACGACTCCGGGTACATCCTGAACGACGAAACGGTCGCGGCGCTGGTGCAACAGGCGCTGTCGCAGGCGCGCGCGGGCGCGGACTTCGTGGCGCCGAGCGACATGATGGACGGCCGGATCGGCGCGATCCGTCAGGCGCTGGAATCGGCCGGCCTGATCCATACCCGCATCCTCGCCTATTCGGCCAAGTACGCGTCCAGCTTCTATGGCCCGTTTCGCGACGCGGTGGGTTCGGCGGCAACCCTCGGCAAGGGCTCCAAGCACACCTACCAGATGGACGTCGGCAATTCCGACGAGGCCCTGCGCGAGGTGCAACTCGATCTGGACGAGGGCGCCGATGCGGTGATGGTGAAGCCCGGGTTGCCGTATCTCGACATCGTGCGTCGCGTGAAGGACCGCTTCGGCGCACCGACGTTCGTGTACCAGGTCTCGGGCGAATACGCGATGCTGAAGGCTGCCGGCGCCAATGGCTGGATCGACGAAAAGGCCTGCGCGATGGAAGCGCTGCTGTCGATCAAGCGCGCCGGTGCCGACGCAATCCTGACCTACTACGCGCTGGATGCCGCGCGCTGGGCAAAAGAAGGGTGACATGTCCGATGCCGATGCCGAACACGACCTGCTTTTGCTGCAAGGCACCTGGAAGCAGTTCGCGTTCGAGCAGAACGGCGTCGATGACCCGCCCGACGACCACGGCGCGCCCAATTCACTGACCACCATCAAGGGGCGCCGCTACAGCGTGCACACCGCCGAGGGCGACCTGATCCTCGAGGGTTCGTTCGAACTCGATGCCGCCGCGCGGCCGGGCCGGCTCGTCTGGACGGACGACGACGGACCGTTGCACGCACGCTCGCTCGAATGCAGTTATCGGGTCGACCACGAGCGCTTCGTGTGTTCATCGCCGCGCATGAGGGCGCCCCGCGCCCGACTGATTTCGCCCACACCCGGCTCGGCCAGACGATGCGGACCTTCCGGCGGCTCCGCTAGCCGGGTGGCTCCGGAAGGAACCGGCCTGCTGCACCGCAAGGGTGCCTCGCGCGTTCACGGGCAGGCGATGGGCCGTAATACGCCTGCAGCAGCATCGCGACTTCCGGCTCGGCTTGCGCGAGACGAGACATCGTCGCATCGGTGCAGCGGGCACCCTCCCAAGCGCGTACGGGCGCGAATTGCGTCGGCGCAATCGGACATAAGAGCCGGTCGGGGGTCGACGCGGTGGTGGGTTAAGCAGGTTTTGCCCACCGCGACATCGTTGCGCCACGAGAGGGAATGGTTCGGCGCCCTCACCCCCGATCTGTCACTTCGCGATGCTGAAGCGGCCGGCGCCAATAATGGATTGGCTCCCGACGCACTACGCACTGGGCGGTAGTGCGACTGTGCGCGGTAAAATAGCCGCCGCGCCAGCGCGTCGTGACCCGAGTTTGTGGAAAAGGCTAATTTGCTTGAGTGCACGTCACGTGGTCGCTACCCACCTGCACGCAACCGTAGACCGTTCCGCTGCTACTTCCGTTGGTTACGGGAACACCGTAAAGCGTGATGAGATTCACGAAGTTGCCTTGGTCATATGTCGGGCCGCCCCCCGAAAACGAATAGGTTTCTGAGCCATTGTTGGCAATGCTGTCATACTTTTCTGGAATCGGATTCCCATGACCGTCTTTGGCGCTATTCGCGACCGTTTTCCACAAACCGTCGCTACCAAGCGCGTAATCACGTGTACTGCCGTCATCGAAAACGACTGTAACAGTAATTTTCCAGTTAAAGCTTATAATTGCTGTACTGATCGCGTTCATCAGATTGACTAAATCAGCTGTGAATGCAGGAGACATAGGGTAACTGCCCGGAACACTGGAGAGATTTTCCGTTGTGAATTTTGTGGAATCGAGCCAGTTCAAAACTTGATCATTATTACTTGATGCTCTTACTGTGTCATAGGCATTCAGGTAACCGTTGTCAGCACCGAGGTTAATTTTTGGAGTGAGGCTTACATGCAGATATGCTTTTGATCCCGCGCGTGGGACGTGACCATTGTTTTGATATACGTTATTATAAGCGTCGAAGGTATTTTGAAATGATGCATCGGGTTGGTACCAGTGATATCTGATTTGACCTTGAGTCATTGGCTTATTGACGTTCGTTGCATTGATCTTCACGCCGTCGATGGTATAGCAGCCGAGGTAAAGTCGCCCCGCAGCAAAATCCGAAACATAACGAGCACTTGCTCTGCCTGGATTGCATTCCGGCATCATCCCTTGGATCTGAGCTATCGAACAACCAGTGCAGTCATCCGCGATGATGCCAGCGTTGGCGGCTGCCGCGAAGCTGATAAAGGCCGCTCCGAGCGCAAGAGAAATTGCCGAATTTAATCTTGACATTGGATTACTCCCTCTTTGTCTGAACTTCCAAGCTCGGGCGAACTCACCTCTGAAGTGCAACACCTGACCCAACAAAGCGGCCCATGTGCGGTAGCCTGCGCCGCTTCACCGGCGGGCGGAGTTGCACATAAACACATACACCTGAGCCATGGGGGAACAGTACCAGATTCATTGGCCGCGGAACGGCGGCCGGACGCTAGCATGCCACTTCGGGGCGGTCAACTCCGAATCGTTGGCGCGACGGGCTCATTCAAAGGAAGAATTTGGCATCACGGCGCAGGCGACGGCCCGTAATACGCCTGCAGCAGCATCGCGACTTCCGGTTCGGCTTGCGCGAGGCGGCGCGGATCGGAGAAATGCAGTTCGCTGGTCACCGCGAAATATTCGCCGGGGTTGGTGGCGGCATACGGATCGATCAGCGTTTCTTGGCCGAGGTGGACGTCATCCGACAGACGATCGTAGGCGCGCTGGAACGCGTCGATCCATTTTCGCCATTCGATCGCGCGCGGCAGCGGCGGCACGCCGTCGGGCGGGCCATCCAGCATGTCGAGCTTGTGCGCGATTTCGTGCACGACGACGTTGAATCCGTCCCAGG